>JBBQYZ010000130.1:0-7264 GCA_038208205.1 Gemmatimonadales bacterium
GTCGAGTGGACGGCCGCATCGGCCGCGGCCCGTCGCAGCCAGCCTTGCTGCGATTTGCTGAGGCCCGACAGTCGATCGGGATTCGCGAGGAGCGCAATCGTCTCCGGCCAGAGGTTCACATTCGCCGCGACGTACGGCACCACCGAGGGATCGATGACGAGCGACCAGAGGTAGTAGTTCATCTCGAATCCGTTGACGCTTCCACGCCCGACCGCGTCCTGGCGCGCCGGCCCCCAGATGTCGGTGGTTCGAGCGCCGAGAGCGCGGATCGCTGCGATCTGGCCGCGCGAGCGGATGACCGAGAATCTGGTCCGGCGCCAGTCGGCCGGACGCAGGAGTGGCCGCCGCAGGGCGATCGGCTTGCGAAGGCCGCCTGCGAGGACTCCCAGGCCTGTAACGCGCAGCTTGTTGAGCGCCCGCGTCATCTGAGGTGGCATGTCGCTCGTGATCACGGCACGCTCGAGCGCGTAGCTGTCAATCAGCATGGGCGCCGTCAGCGCCTGGAAGCTGCGTACACCGAGCGTGTCGAAGACGCGCGTCCCGACCCACGCGAGATCGGCCTTTCCGGCGGCGACGTCTCGAACAATGTCTTGCTCGAACTCTGGGCGGTTGCCTGCCCAATTCTCCACGACATTGATCCGGAGCCCGCCCTTGGAAAGCTGGCGGACGCGCTTGACGAAGTACGCGACGGCCGGCTCGAGTTCGAGGCCCGGGCTGTAGCCATCCGCCAGCTTGAGCACGACGGGTGGACTCGGGCCGCCAGCCTTGTCCGCGTGCGTCCCCTCGCCGCACGCCGTAACGGTGGCGGCGAGGGTGACGAGCATGGCGAGCGCCGCGGATCTCATCCGTACGACTCCATTCCCGCGCGTGCGGACCGTGGGTGTGCCGCCGTCAAGGGTGCGATCCCCAGCTTGCCCAGTGGGCGTCGATGCCCTGAGTGAGTTGAGCGACACCCGAGCCGTCGGCGTTCATGACGTAGACCTGGAATGGGCCATTATCGACAGTCCTGGCGAAGATGATCTTCGTGCCGTCGGGGGAGAAGCCATCGGCGAGGTCGTGTACTCCCGGCTGCGTCTCATGCGTCAGCTGGGTAAGTCCGGTGCCATGGGGACTCACCGTGTACACGTTCGACGCGACACCCGGCCTCTCTGCCTGTGGACTGCTGATCACGATCTTCGAGCCGTCCGGGGACCAGTCGAGCTTGGCCGAGACTCCCATCCGCCAAGGCGTGATCTGCTTTACGCCGCTCCCGTCGACGTTGATGACGAACGCAGCCGTCTTCTGGTCGGTGATCGTCCGCACGAAGGCGATATGCCGGCCGTCGGGCGAAAACACGGGACTGCCGTCGCAGCGACACGTGCCATTGCTGGCTCGCTTGTTATGCGTCACCTGCCGGAGCCCGGTGCCGTTGCTTCGCATGATCCAGAGCGCGTCCTCCTTCGGAAGCGAGCGGTCGAACACGATCGTCGCCCCATCCGGCGAGTAGGCGGGGGCGGGCATCCCTTGCAGTCCCTTCGGTGTGAGGGACTGACGGTGACCGCCGTCGGCGTCCATCGTGTAGATACCGGCGTGGTTGGCGAAATCGCGCTCGAACGCGATGCTCTTCCCGTCAGCTGACCAGGACGCGTGCACCGCGTCACTATCAGTGAAGCGCGTCAACTGATGCGCAGCGCTTCCATCGGGCTTCACCGTGAAGAGCTGGATGTGATTGCCGACCGTCGCTTGGTAGACGATCAAGCCGTTGGCCCCCGGAACCGTCGCACGAGCGTCAGTGCCCATCAGGGTCGCGGCGACGAGCGCCAGCGCCGTGCCGGCGATCGCCGTGACGCCGAGGGTCGCTCCCGTTCGCCTAGCGTTGAACCTTCCCATCAGAGCCTCCTAGACGTGGATGTGAATCGAAGTTCATGGTGGATCCGTTCGACCGCAGCGACATCGGCGTGCCCACCAGTCTTTGTGTTCGTCGACGTTGGTGGTGGCACGGAGGCGCAGGGCCGCGTTACGTGGGAGACTTGAGAGCGGATGCAGCCGACCGTGCTGATCGTCGACGACCACCCGTCTTTCAGGCTGTTCGCCCGCAAGCTGCTCGAGTCGGAGGGCTTCGCGGTCGTCGGCGAAGCTGAGGATGGCGCCGCGGCTCTCGCCGCGGTCGAGGCGTTGCGCCCGGGGATCGTGCTTCTGGACGTGCAACTCCCAGGCATCGACGGCTTCGAGGTCGCCGAGCGGCTCGCCGCAACCGCGAGCCCCCCCGCGGTGGTCCTGATCTCCACGCGAAGCGCGGCGGCATACGGCGCGCGTCTGGAACGCGCTGCGGTGTGCGGCTTCATTCCCAAGACCTCTCTTTCGGGAGCCGCGTTGGCGGCGCTCGTCGCTTAGCGAGCACGCCGGTGCGCTCCCTCCGGTTCGTGGCGTGGCCCACGTTCGTCGTCGCTGCCGCGGCGATCGAACGGTCGGCCTACGACGGGGGACGTGTCGGGCTGGCGGCGGCCGACCTCCTCACAGGCCTCGCCTTTCTGGCCGGTGGCCTGGTCGCCTGGGGAGACAGGGAGAGCAAGCGAATCGCTTTCGTGTTCGTCGCGACGTCGTTCGCCTGGTTCGCCGGCACGCTTTTTCCGGAGCTGCTTTACGTCCATCGAGCGCCGCTTGCACTGCTGCTCCTCGCGTATCCGACCGGACGATTATTCGGCGTGGGAGGGCTGGTCGCGGCTTTCGCCCTGGTCGACGGTCTCGTCGTCGCGAGTGCACGGAACAACGTGATCACACTCGCGTTCGCAGGGGCGCTCGTCCTGGCGAGCACGCTTTCCATGCGCCGCCGCTCGCCGGGGGAGCGCAACGCTCGCGTATGGGCGACGGCGTGTACGGTGTTCGTCGGGGGAGCGCTCGCGCTCGGGAGTGTCAGCCGCCTCGCGCATTGGGCAACCCTGTCAGACACGACGCTCCTGCTCACCTACGAGGCGACGGTGCTCGCCGCTGCCATCGTTCTCGCGCTCAGGCTCGTCGTCGATCGCTCTCGCCCGGCCGCTGTCGCGGACCTCGTCGTCGAGCATCAGACAGGCCCCCGGGCCGAGACCCTCCGGGACGCGCTGGCGCGTGTTTTCGGCGATCCGTCGCTCAGACTGGGCTACTGCGTTGGCGCCGGATATGTGGATGCCGAAGGAAGGCTGCTGACGCTTCCAGATGACGGCGAGCACGCCCGAATGGTCGTCGAGCAGGATGGTGAGCCGATTGCCGCCGTCGTCTATGACGCAGCGATCGCTCACGACCCTCGCTTCGATGAAGCAGTCACGACAGCCCTGCGCCTTTCCGCTTCGAACGCGCAGCTACAGGCTGAACTCCGCGGCCAGGTGCTGGAACTCGCAGCGTCGCGACGGCGGATGATCGAAGCAGGCGATGCCCAGCGACGCCGTCTAGAGCGTCGGTTGCGCAACGCGGCGGAGCTGCATCTCGAGGAGATGCGTCGTGCGCTCGCTCGAGCGCACGAGGCGTCACCACTCAAGGTAGGGGCCGCAATCGAAGCCGTGCAACGTGAGCTCGAACACGCCGTCGCGGAGATTCACGATCTCGCCGGCGGGATTCATCCGCGCACACTCACCGAGCGCGGGCTGGCACCGGCGCTCGCCGAGTTGGCGGCCACCGTGCCCGCCGCCGTCTCCGTCGAAGCACCTGGGGAACGGTTCCCGGCGCCAGTCGAGGCCGCCGCGTACTTCGTCTGTGCGGAGGCGCTCGCGAACATCACGAAGTACGCGAATGCCCAGCACGCGGTGGTCGGCGTTCACCACGCCGAGGGGTGGCTTCGAGTCGAAGTTTCGGACGACGGCATCGGCGGTGCCGACATCTTGCGCGGCACGGGGTTGCGCGGCCTCAGCGACCGAGTCGAAGCTGTCGGAGGGCGTCTGAGCGTGACGAGCCCGACATCCGGTGGGACAGCCGTGGTTGCCGAGCTCCCGCTCGCGCCGGTCGCATGAAGCCAACCTGGGTCATGCGCGCGATACTCCCGGCGGCGTTCGCATGGGGTCTCTTCGCCGAGATCGTCGCGCGCCGTCACGGGCAGGTGACGACTCACGCGGGTGCCTCGGGCTGGGCGTCGGCGACAGAGCTTCTGGCTGGCTCGGGGCTCATGGCCGCAGGGTTCCTGACCTGGCGCCGACGGCCAGCCCTCCCGGTGGGCCCACTCGTGCTCGCGGCGGGATTCGCGTGGTTTGCTCCCGACCTGGTCGGTTGGGAGGGTGGGCCCGCGATCGTCCGGAGCATCGGCATGGCTGTGGCCGGCCTCTGGCTCGCCCTCCTCGTGCACGCGTTCTTGGTCTTCCCGCACCGCAGACTTCCGTCGCTCGCGGCTCACACTCTGGTAGTCGCCGTCTACGCGGAGACGGCTCTCGTGGACGCCGGGCGCGCACTCTTCCGCAACCCCTACGACGCCGTCGACTGCTGGGACAACTGCACCGCCAACAGCTTTCTCGTCCACGATTCTCCGAACGGCGCGCATGCACTCGACTGGATCGATCTCCGCGTCGCCATTCTGCTGGCGGCCGCCGTGATTGCGCTCGCCACATGGCGCTTCGCAGTCGCAACCGCGCCGGCCCGAAGGCTCCTCATGCCGATCCTGATGGCCGGCGCAGCTGTCACACTCGTGCATGCGACGCATGCGATCGCCGTGCTCCACACGCCACTCGAAACTCCCTCCGGCCGGACCTTCGTGACGATCTTCATCGTCCAGGCACTCGCAGTGTCCACGGTCGCGCTCATGCTGACGTGGGAGCTGATCCGAGGTCATCGTGCCCGCCGTGCTGTCGAGCAACTAGTCACCGAGCTGGCGCAGGCACCTGAGCCGGGATCGCTCCAGGCGATGCTCGCTCGCGCGACAGGCGATCCATCGCTCGAGATCGTCTACAGGCTGCTCGAGACCGACGAATACGTCGATGGTCGCGGTCGGTCAGTGAGCGGATCGCAGAGCTCTCCGACGCGCGCGGTGACACCGATCGTTCGTGACGGCCGGCGCGTCGCCTTGCTCGCGCACGACAGCGTGGCGCTCTCTCACACCTTTCAGTACGAGATCGGCGCCGCCGTTCGTATCGCGATCGAGAACGAGCGGCTGCGGGCTTCGGCACTCGCGCAGCTGAATGAGCTCCGGGCTTCCCGTGCGCGGATCGTCGCGATGAGCGACAACGTTCGCCAGAGCCTCGAACGCGATCTGCACGACGGAGCGCAACAGCGCCTCGTGGCGCTCTCCTTCGGTATGCGCGTCGCTCGCACCGAGCTCGGCGAGGACGCTGATGGCACCGTCGTGGAGGCGCTCGCGGAGGCTGCACAGGCGCTCGACGGCGCGCTGCGAGCCGTCCGCGAAGTCGCGAACGGGCTCTTTCCGACCGCGTTGACCAACGCCGGGCTCGCGTACGCCATCGAAGAGCTTGCAGAACTGGCGCTCATCCGGGTGGAGGTAGAGGCGCTTCCCGACCGGCGTTTCCCGCCGCCGGTCGAGGCAGCCGCCTACGGCGTGATACGGGAGGCAGTCGAGAACGCAACACTTCATGCAGGCGCGCCCAGCGTGTGGGTGAGTGCCGTCTGGCGGGAGGGTGCCGTGATCGTGGAGGCGGCTGACGATGGGGTTGGGGGCGCGAAGCCGGATCGCGGCGTCGGCCTCCTCGATGTGGCCGACCGGGTGGGAGCTCTCGGTGGCCGGTTCGGGCTGACGAGTCCTGTCGGCGGAGGCACCAGAATCCAGGCAGAAATCCCATGCGCGTAGTCGTCGCCGACGACGTGATGCTCGTGCGCGCCGGCATTGCGCGGTTGCTCTCCGACGCAGGCGTGGAGATCGTCGGCGAGGCGAGTGACGCCGGGGAGTTGCTTCGGCAGGTCGAGATCTCGTCCCCGGAGGTCGCCATCGTCGACATCCGCATGCCGCCGACGCAGACAGACGAGGGGCTGATCGCCGCGCGAGAGATTCGCACTCGGCACCCGACGGTGGGTGTGCTCGTTCTCTCGCAGTACCTCGCTCCGAGCTACGGTGTGCAACTGCTTCAGGAGCATCCCGAGCGCACCGGCTATCTGCTGAAGGAGCGCGTCTCCGATATCGCCGTCCTCGTCGATGCACTGCGGCGAATCGCGGACGGCGAGTGCGTCCTCGACCCCACAATCGTGGCACGGCTCATAGCGCGCTCGCGCCGCCGAGAGCCGCTCGCCGAGCTGACCGACCGGGAGCGGGAAGTTCTCGCGCTCATGGCGGAGGGGCGCTCGAACGCCGCGATCGCCGAGCGTCTCGTGGTGACGCCGAGAACCGTCGAAGCCCACATCAGGCAGATTCTCGGCAAGCTCGACCTTCGCGAGTCGCCCGACGATCACCGCCGAGTCCTCGCTGTGCTCACCTATCTCCGCGACTAGGACGGGGACCCCTCTCACGGCGGCTCGTCTCGCGCGGAGCCAAAGGTATCGCCTCGGTGCTAGTGCAATCGCCCGCGGAGACGCCGGTGCCACTACGACCCGGGTGGAGGAGCGGAGAGTCGAGGCGCGGCAGAGTCGCGGGAGCGCCATGTCGCGGGAGCGCCATGGAAGCGGCTATTTGGGTGGACGCCATGACAGTCGTGGGCTGCAAGGTGTGATCCGGCGAAACTCGCCGCGTTTTAACCGGACCGTCGATGGCGCCGGAGCGCACGCCGTGACCGTTCGGCCAAGTCGCTTTTACAGGTCGAAACTGGCTCGTTGCCGCACGGGCTGCCGCACGTCCCGTGCGATATCGCTGTGCACTAACCTAATGCAACCGCACGATGCACACTGACGAAACGCCTGCAATCAAGCCGCTTCCGCTCAACCAACTCAAACACGCGTTCCCACCGAACCATCATCTCGGAGTGGAACCAATAAGCGCGCAATCGCATTAGATAAGCCATCGGAGGCCGTCGTGCGCCACCGATGCGCCAGTAAATGCGCCATTCAACCGTGGGGGCTAGGGGAGAGCCGCGTACGTAGCGCCAACCAAAAGGGAAATGGCGGCGGCGGGGCCCTCGATCCCCCTCCCCTCGGGCGTGAGGGGTTCGCCGTCTTCCTCCACCGCGGAGGTGCACGCTGCCAGGCGGGCGAGCAGAGCGGCGGTAGCTGCCAGGAGCGCACCCCGCACGCACCACCTGGCGACCGCCAAGCTCTGCCCGTCCATCTCGCCGTGGGTGGCGGCAGTACTGCCTCCGTCCCTGCGCCTGCTGATCTCGGGAGCATCTGGGTCGTCCGGCCTTAGGGCGCGACGCAGATTGCATAGGCGGTGACCGCGGCGCTGTTG
>JBBQYZ010000131.1:0-7250 GCA_038208205.1 Gemmatimonadales bacterium
CTGCTTGCTGGCGATGGCGTCGGTCATGGCTATCTGCGCGGTCTGCGCGGTCTGCGGTGATGGTCGGGTGGAAAGCTAACCCGTCAGGCGCGGACCTGGTTCGCGTCGATCCAGTCGAGCATCACGCGCGCCTGCGGCTCCCATCCCGGCTCGGCGAACAGGAAGTGGCCGTGCCCCTTGGCCACCTGCAGCGGCGCGTGGAAACGCCGCGCGATCCGTGCCGCCACGCCGAGGGGGACGAACCGGTCGTCGTCTCCACTCACCACCAGCAAGGGGACGCGCACGTCGCGCGGACGAACGCGTACGGCGCCGATTGCGGCATCGCGCGCCGCGCGGCCGCTGTCGGCCGAGAGTCGGGCCCGCAGCGCGCCCCGCTCGGCGGGCACGACGCGATTCAGCACCAGCGCATCCAGGTCAGCGTCGTTCGGCTTGAACGGTCGCGAACGCAGCAGGGCCGGGAGGTAGCGCCACATCCGTGCGGCGAGCGGTGTGCTGACCACCGCGATCCCGCGCGGGGGCGCGGACGACAGCAGGATCGCTCCGGCCACGAGTTCGCGCTGCGCGAGCATCAGCGCCACGAGCCCGCCGAGCGAGTGGCCGACGACGATCGGCCGACCCAGTGCGCGTGCCGCCTCCGCGGCGTCGTCGGCGTAATCCGCGATGCGGTGGCCGCCCAGCGCCGGGCCCGCGGGCGAGGGCGAGTGATCGCGAAACGAGAGGGCGGCCGCTGGGTGGCCGCGCGCGGCGAGCTGCGGCAGGAATCGTTCGAAGACCCAGCTTCCGGCGAACAGGCCATGGAGGCAGAGCACGGGGGCCCCGCGCGGATTGTCGACGTCGACCGTGTCGAGGCGGAGTGGACCGATCGCGCGGGGGAGCATGGCGTACTATCGGGGGCTGAGAGTCGGCGGGCAAGCGCGCAGGTCCCGATGTTAGAATCCGGCATGCCTGCCCCGTCTCAGCTCTCCGCACTCGTGGAGCCCTACGCCCGCCATGTGCTCGTGTGCACCGGCAGCTACTGCTCTCCGAGCCGCGAGGGTCGCGCGCTGTACGCGCAGCTCGCGCGACTGCTGCAGCGTGAGAACCTGCTGTTCGGCCCCCGGCGCGTGAAGCGCGGCGAGACCCCGTGCCTCGGCGTCTGTGCCGGCGGCCCGATCGTCGTGGTGTACCCCGAAGGGATCTGGTACGCGGCCGTGACCCCCAAGCTGCTGGAGCGAATCGTCGTCGAGCACCTGCGCGACGGGCAGGTCGTGGACGACGCGGTCTTCCACCGGTTGGCCCCCGGCGGCTAGCGTCCCTCGTCCGGCGGACCGTTCGCCAGCTCTTCTTCGAGTGTGCGGAGAATGCGCGGCCAGACGTGCGCCGCAGCGCGGACGATGAAGTGCTCGCGCGCGGCCGGATCGGCACGGAGGAAGTCGGCCAGCCTGAGACCTCCCTTCCGTGCGTTGCAGGCCTCACACGCCGTCACTAGGTTCCCCCCGGACCGGTCGCCGCCCCGCATCCTGGGCTGCACATGGTCCACCGTCAGCGCCTCGACGTCGAACCGCTCGCCGCAGTACACGCACTGGTAGTCGTCTCTCGCGAAGACCTGCTCTCGTCGCAATGAATCCTCTGCTCCCGTCCCGTCGGAACCTGATCACCGCCGCCCAGCGTTACCTGCTGGAGCCGTCGGACGACCAGCTCGACGCCACCGCCGGCGAGCCCCCGCGGCTCACCACCCAAGCCATCCAGAAGGTCAGCATGTCCCGCTCCCGCGAACGCATCCTCGCCAACATCGATGACATGTACCGCGAAGCCTTCGAGCGTGCCAAGGTCTCCGGCGACGATGCTCAGATGGCGACGCTGGACTTCGCCTACCGCCGCGAGCAGCTGTACTTCGAGATCCTGTTGGACGTCCGAGACGCCGTCGAGCGACGTCAGTAGCGGGTACGGCGAAAAATTCCGGGTTCCCGCGTGACGCACGTCGTTGCTCCCCGATTCGCCCGATGTGCCTACCCGTCCCGCAGGTTGCCGAACATCGACCCCGTCTTGCCCTCGCTCACCGGTCGCGCCTGCGGCCAGACGAGTGACGCGACGATCGACGCCGCCAGCACCACGAGCACGACTCCGAGCGACAGCAGGATCGGGATGTGCACCCAGTGCTCGATCAGCATCTTGGTGCCGACGAAGGTGAGGATCACGGCGAGACCGTACTTGAGCAGGTAGAACTTCGTCACCACGTGGGCGAGCAGGAAGAACAGAGACCGCAGTCCCATCACGGCGAAGATGTTCGACGTGAAGACGAGGAACGGGTCGCGCGTGATCCCGAAGATCGCCGGGATCGAGTCGATCGCGAAGATCAGGTCCGTCGCCTCCACCAGCACCAGCACCAGCAGCAGCGGCGTCGCGTACCGCCGCCCCCCTTCGTGGGCGAAGAAATGCTTGCCGCGATATCCGTCGGTCAGCGGCAGGAAGCGGCGCACGAACTTCACCACGGGATTCTGGTCGCCGTCGAACTCCTCGTCCTGCTTCACCGCCATCCGCACGCCGGTGATGACGAGCAGCGCGCCGAACACGTAGATGATCCACTCGAACCGCGCCAGCAGTGCGGTGCCCACGCCGATGAACAGGCCGCGCATCAGCAGCGCGCCCAGAATGCCCCAGAACAGCACGCGATGCTGGAACTGCGCCGGCACGGCGAAATACTGGAAGATCAGAACGATCACGAAGATGTTGTCGACGCTGAGCGACTCCTCGATCACGTAGCCGGTGAGGAAGGTCAGGGCGGCCTGGTGGCTTGCGAACACCGCGAGCCCGCCGGCGAACAGCAGCGCGAGGCCCACCCATACCGCGGTCCACACCCCCGCCTCCCTGGCCTTCACGACGTGGGGCGTCTTGTTGAACACGCCGAGATCCAGCGACAGCATCGCCAGCACGAACACGACGAAGCCGACCCAGAACCAGATGGTGGTGGCGATCATCTCGGAAGTCCAGAACGGGTGAGGGCTGAAAAAAACGACGGGCGAGCCACTACGGCACGCACGGTGTCGTAGTGGTCTCGCCCAAGGCTCACCTGCGCCCTCCAGCCGACCGGGGGCGCTCGCGCACCCCGTCTTGACGATCGGCCGCTCCGACGCGCTCGCGTCGGCCGGCTACTCCCCACTTCGCCTGAACGCTCGCCAGCGCGACGCTCCCGGTCAAGCGCCCCCTTCCGCGCACGCCTGCTGGGGTCCACTGTCCGGCATGCGTCAAAACTCCTCCCGCGCCATGCATGCCGCCGTCGTCGGAATGTTGGCGGCCCCGCTCCCGCATCTGCTCCCCGCCATGCAGCAGTCCGCATCGCCCGGTCTCGTGCCTGCGCCAGCGCCTGTCGGCGTCCTCGCCATCGTCAATGCACGAGTGTGGACCGGCGATCGTCGCCGTCCGTGGGCCGACGCCGTACTCGTGCGTGGCGAGCGAATCGAGGCCGTGGGCTCGAGCGCGGAGGTCCGGAAGCGGATGGAACCAAACGCCAGGACACTCGACGCCGCGGGCATGCTCCTGGTACCGGGCTTCGTCGACGCGCACGTGCACTTCCTGGACGGCGGCTTCGCCCTGGCGTCCGTGCAGCTGCGCGACGCTCGCACGCGCGAGGAGTTCGTGCACCGGATCAGTGATTTCGCCGCCACCCTCCCCGCGGGCGCGTGGATCCTCAACGGCGACTGGGACCACACCAGTTGGGGGGGCGAGCTTCCGACCCGCGCCTGGATCGACTCCGTCACGCCGAACAACCCGGTCTGGATCAACCGGCTCGACGGCCACATGAACCTCGCGAACAGCCTCGCCCTGCGCGCCGCGAAGATCACGCGCCTAACGCCCGACGTACCAGGTGGGGCGATCGTGCGCGATGCCGCGGGCGAGCCCACTGGGGTCCTCAAGGACAACGCGATGGATCTCATGTCAACCGCCGTCCCGGAGGCGCCCCTCGCGATGAGCCTGCGCGCCCTGGACACGGCGATGTCGTACGTCGCGGCGCGGGGCGTCACGAGCGTGCATCACATGGGCAGCTGGGCCGATCTCGCGGTGTTCGAGCGTGCGCATGCCACCGGTGCGCTGCGCACTCGCGTGACAGCCGCCGTTCCCCTGGCGACCTGGGAGCGCCTACGCGACACGGTCGCCGCTCGGGGACGCGGCGACTCCTGGCTGCGCATCGGCGGCCTCAAGGGGTTCGTCGACGGCTCCCTCGGCTCACACACGGCCGCGATGCTCGAGCCCTTCTCCGACGCGCCGTCCGACCGCGGGCTGTTCGTCACGACGCCGGACAAGCTCTACTCCTGGACATCGGGCGCCGACAAGGCGGGGCTGCAGGTCGTGGTACACGCCATCGGCGACCGGGCGATTCGCACCCAGCTGGACGTGTTCGCGCGCGTCGCGCGCGAGAATGGCGCGCGCGATCGTCGTTTCCGGATCGAGCACGCGCAGCACATCGCGCCATCGGACGTCGCACGCTTCGCGGAGCTTGGCGTGATCGCCAGCATGCAGCCCTACCACGCCATCGACGACGGCCGCTGGGCCGACCGCGTGATCGGCGCCGAGCGCGCGAAGGGCACATATGCCTTCAAGTCGCTGCTGGATCGTGGCGCGACGCTCGCCTTCGGAAGCGACTGGTTCGTCGCCCCGCCCACCCCGCTCGATGGCATCTACGCGGCCGTCACCCGTCGCACCCTCGACGGCGCGCATCCGGACGGGTGGGTGCCGGAGCAGAGAATCACGGTGGAGCAGGCGCTGCGCGCCTACACATCGGGCGCCGCGCACGCGGGATTCGCCGACGCGGAGGTCGGTACGATCGCGCCGGGGATGCTCGCCGACCTCGTGCTGATCGACCGCGACCTCACCCGCATCGTCCCCCGTTCGATCCGGGACGCCCACGTGATGCTCACGATGGTGGGAGGACGCGTCGTCCACGATCCCACGGGATTGATCCGCTGACCCCGCGCCGCGCCCCCGGGCCGCCGCCTAGAACGCCGTGATCTCGGCGATGGCCGCCTTGAACGTCTCGACCTGCGGCAGCGTCGCGTCCTCGAGCTGCGGCGCGTAGCCAACGAAGGTATCCGTGCTCGCCACGCGCCTGACCGGCGCGTCCAGCCAGGCGAAACAGTCGTCAGCGATGCGGGCGGCGATCTCTGCGCCGTAGCCCCACGAGATCGAGTCCTCGTACGCCACGATCACGCGGTTGGTCTTCCTCACGCTCGCGAACACCGCCTCCTGGTCCCAGGGGCTCAGCGACCGCAGGTCGATGACTTCGACGCTGATCCCGCGCTCCTCGTGCATCTGGTTCGCCGCCGCGAACGCGCGCTGCACCGTGGCGCCGTACGTCACGATCGTGACGTCCGTCCCCTCCCGCACCGTGCGCGCCTTCCCGAACGGCACCATGAAGTTGGGACCCGGGTTCGCCGCCTTGTTGTACGTCTGGCGGTAGAGGTGCTTGTGCTCGAGGAAGATCACCGGATCCTCGCAGCGGATCGCCGTTCGCAGCAGGCCGTTGGCGTCGAGCGCGTTGCTCGGGCAGACGACACGGAGGCCGGGGCAGTGCGTGAACAGCGAGGCACCCGTCTGTGAGTGGTAGATCGCGCCGCGGATGTATCCGCCGTACGTCACCCGTACCACCACCGGCGAGGCGAAGGCGTTGTTCGAGCGCCAGCGCATCGTCGCGAGCTCGTCCCGCAGCTGCATGTACGCGGGCCAGATGTAGTCGAAGAACTGGATCTCGACCACCGGCTTGAACCCGCGCAGCGCCAACCCGATCGCGCGTCCCACAATCGTCGCCTCGGCGAGCGGCGTATTGTACACGCGGTTGCCGCCGAACTCCTTCTGCAGCCCCCACGTCACCTTGAACACGCCGCCCTTCCCCTTCACCTTGCCCAGGTGCTGCTCGCGCGAGACGTCGGCCACGTCCTGACCGAAGAGGAGGATGCGCGGGTCCCGCCGCATCTCGTCCCGCATGCAGACGTTGAGCAGGTCGACCATTGTCGTCTCGTTGCCGGAGAACTGCGGATCGTCCTCGGTGTCGAACTGCTCCGAGGTCGGGTCGACGTCGGGCGAGTAGACATAGTCGTACACGGTATCGGCGCCCGGCTGCGGCTGCGCCAGCGCATCGTCGGTGGCCGCGAGGACGACCGCGTCCACCTCCGCCTGGATCACCGCGAGGTCGGCCTCGGTGGCGTGCCCCGCCGACACGAGCCACCGGGGAAAGACGGAGAGGGGGTCGCGTGCCGCGTCGGCCTCGCGCTCATCGGTCGGGCGGTACATCACCTCGTCGTACGACAGCGAGTGCGAGTAGGGACGGATCACCTTCGCGTGCACGAGCGCGGGGCCCTTCCGCTGCCGCGCGTACTCCACCGCCCGCTGCATCACCTCGTAGCTGGCGACGAGATCGCAGCCGTCCACTTCCTCGATGTGAAGGCCAGGGAACGAGGCAACGAGCTTGGAGATCGAGCCACCCGCCGTGTTCACCTCCACGGGGACGGAGATCGCGTAGCCGTTGTCCTCCACCAGGTACACCACGGGCAGCTTGAGATTGGACGCCGTGTTCAGCGACTCCCAGAACTCGCCCTCGGAAGTGGTACCATCCCCGGTGGTGACGAGCACCACCTCGTCGCCCTGGAACCCGTCGGTGAGATCGAGCACCCGGGCGCGGAGCGACGCCTCGGCGCTGCCGGCCGCCTGGAGAAACTGGGTGCCGGTCGGGGACGACGTCGAGACGATGTTGAAGGCCTTGTGACCCCAGTGGCTCGGCATCTGCCGGCCACCGGAGCTCGGGTCGGCCGCCGCGCCCACCGCCTCGTAGAGCATCTCGTTCGCTGTCATGCCCAGCTGAAGGCAGAGTGCGCGATCGCGGTAGTACAGGTAGAACCAGTCGTACGAGGGCTTCAAGGCCAGGCCGGCAGCACAGAGAATCGCCTCGTGCCCGGCGCCGGAGATCTGGAAGAAGATCTTGTTCTGGCGCTTGAGCTGGATCTCCTTGTCGTCCAGCCGCCGTGACAGCAGCATCGTGCGGTAAGCGCCGACCAGCTGGTCGCGCGACAGGCCGGCAGCGCTCTTACGCTCGGCACGGGTCTGGGTGGCCATGCGGAAATCCGTCTCGGGTGCGATGGAGGATGGAGAGCTGTCCAAAGATAACGGTCGCCCAATCCGGAGTCAGCGGCCGATGGCACTCGCCGTGCATTTTCCGGACGTGCACTCTCACCAACGAGGACGAATGCCCCCCGCTCCGCAGCACTCCTGCCCATTCTGCG
>JBBQYZ010000132.1:0-7246 GCA_038208205.1 Gemmatimonadales bacterium
GTATGGCGCCCGGCCGCTCAAGCGGTCGATCCAGAAGTTCATCGAGGATCCGCTCTCCGAGAAGATCCTGCTCGCGGAGTTCTCGCGCGGGGATGAGATCGAAGTGGACGCGTCGGCGGACGGATCGAAGCTCGACTTCAAGGTGTTGTCGAGCGTGACGAAGGCGTAGCGGGAGCGCGGGGCAACCCGGGAACGGCCTGCAGGGTCCAAGCACGGGGACCCTGCAGGCCTTCTTCTGTGTATATTGCCGTGATGAGACGTCTGATCTTAAGCGCCGTGGCCCTGCTCACGCTGGGCACGGCGGCGCGTGCACAGGAGCCTGCCGTCGCGGGCCGCTGCGCCACTCCTGATTCGATCACCTTCCGCGGTGCCATGCGCACGCCGGACGCTACGCTTCGCAGCGAGAGCGGTCTGGTGCCGGGCCCGGTGAATTACCGTGCGCTCGAGCGGGCCATCAAGGCGCTCTACGCCACCGGCCAGCTCGAGGACGTGCAAGCGTCGTGCGAGCTGTCGTCCGACGCGTCGCACGCCCTGCTGGTCTTCGCCGTGCGCGAGCGTCCACTGCTCGGCGCCGTCGACGTCGCCGGCACCGAGCGGCTTTCGCGTGGCACCGTTCGCGGTCGCGTGGACCTCCTGATCGGCCGGCCGCTCGATCCGGCGCTCGTGGCGAACGCCGCACAGCGCATCGACTCGCTCTACCAGGCCGAGGGCTACTATCTCGCGCGGGTGTCGCCTGAATCCACGATGGTCAACGGGCAGGTGAACCTGCTCTTCCGGGTAGACGAGGGACGCCGGGTCGCCGTGTCGGGCGTCGACATCCTTGGCAACACGGGGGTGTCGGACAAGACCGTCGTGGGCTCGATGGCGACCAAGCCAGAGGGATTTCTCTGGTGGCGCAGGGGTGAGCTGGACGCCGACAAGTACGCCGCCGATGTGAGCGAGAAGATCCCGGCGCTGTACGCGTCGAAGGGGTTTCTCGACGCGCAGGTCCTCAAGGACACATTGCGCGTGGATCGCACCAAGGGAAAAGCATTGGTGGACATCACGGTCCAGGAGGGCGCGCGCTACCGCATCGGCACCTTCGAGGTGACGGGGAGTCGGCACTTCTCCAACGAGGACATCGCGCGCTACTACCCGTTCGGCGAGCAACCCACGACGATCACCGGCGCCGTAAAGGGTCTGCTCCGCGCCGGCCGAAACAGCGACGATGACCTCTATTTCGATCAGTCGAGATGGGACGAGGCGACGCGTCGCGTCGGCGAAGCCTACGCCAATGAGGGGTACATCTACGCGAACGTGCGTCCCGTCGTGACGAGGACGCGGTACGGTCCCGACTCGGTGCCCACCGTCAATCTTCGGTGGGAGGTGGACGAGCGTCAGCCGGCGATCGTCAACCGCGTCGAGGTGCTGGGCAACGACATCACGTCGGAGTCGTGCATCCGGAACCAGATTTTCGTGGTGCCCGGCGACGTCTTCCGTCGCGACGCTCTGATCCGGAGCTACCAGAGCATCGGCAACCTCGGCTTCTTCGAGACGCCGCTGCCCGCGCCGGACACGCGGACCGCGAACGACAATGGCGACGTCGACGTGATCTTCCGCGTCAAGGAGAAGCGCACCGGCAACGTGAACTTCGGGGCCTCGGTGGGGCAGGGCGCGGGCGTCGGCGGCTTCGTGAGCTTCGACCAACCCAACCTGTTCGGGCTCTGCAAGCGCGGCTCGGTCAACTGGCAGTTCGGGCAATACGTCAACGACTTCAGCCTCAGCTACACCGACCCGTTCATCCGCGAGTCGCAGGTGTCCGGTACGGTGACGGCATACCACCGCGCAACGCGCTACCTGGTCGGAAGCCTCGGACGTCCCACGAGCGTGGGCGGCCAGCTGCAGCTCGGCTTCCCCGTGCTCGGCTCGCGGTTCTCTCGCGTGTTCGTCTCGTACGGGGCCGAGCGGGTCAACTACTCGGATCAGCAGTCGGGCGTCCAGATCGACTGTTCGCGGGTCACCTGCTCGCGATCTACGCTCGGCCTCAGCTTCGACCACGACACGCGCATTGGGCTCCCCTTCGCGACCGACGGGGGACACCAGAGCTTCTCTACGCAGGTCAATGGGTTCTTCGGTGGCGCGAAGTACACCCGCCACACCGGCGAGATCAAGAACTTCGCGTCGCTCGCGCGATTCGGCGGCTCGGCGCTTGGTTCCGATCCGATCACCCTCGTGCTCGGCCTGACGGCGCGAGGCGGGGCGGTGTTCGGCGACGTCGGGGGCTTCCTGACGCAGCAGAAGTTCGCCCTCGGTGGCGTGCAGTATGGGGAGCCGCTGCGCGGCTACGAGGAATTCTCGATCACGCCGCAGGGGTATGTCCCGACCGAGAACCAGAACGCGACGGTCAACTCCTTCGGCAGCGCGTTCTACACCAGCACCGCGGAGCTCGGGCTGCGATTCAACCAGCAGCTCTATCTCGCGGCGTTCTACGACGCCGGCAATGTCTGGGCGCGGCCGCAGGACTTCAACCCCACACGGCTGTTCCGCGGCGCGGGTGTCGGAGCGTCGGTGGTCACGCCGCTCGGGCCGCTCGGCCTCGATTGGGCGTACGGATTCGATCGCGTCGAGAACGGTGTCAAGGCGCCCAAATGGCAGTTGCACTTCAAGCTCGGTCAGCTCTTTTAACCCGGAGTTCCTTCATGCATGCCATTCTTCGCGCGGTACCCGCCGCGCTCGTGATCCTCGCTGCCGCCAGCGCGCCCGTGTCCGCGCAGGCGAGCCAGAAGTTCGCCTATATCCGCTCGAGTGTGCTGCTCGATCAGGCCCCGGGACGCACCGAGGCCGAAGCGCAATTCGATCGCGAGGCGAACGGTTACCGTGACCAGATCAAGCGAATGAGCGATTCGCTCACGGCGATGGTCGCCGACTTCGAGAAGCGACAGGCCGCGATGACGGCTGCCGCCCGCGAGACGCGTGGTCGCGAGATCCAGGGCAAGGAGGCAGAGTATCAGCGCCGTACCCGTGAGCTCGAGCAGCGCGCCCAGCAGCGTCAAGGTGAGCTCGTCCAGCCGATCCTGGACCGGGTCAAGCAGGCGATCGAGGAGCTCCGGGTCGAGGGCGGCTTCGCCTTCGTGTTCAACGCTGACCAGGGTTCGTCGCTGGTAGCGATGGACAAGAACCTCGACATCACCGACCGCGTGCTGTCGAAGCTGCGGAGTAGCACTGCCTCGACGACGCCGCGCCCGGCCTCGGGTGCACCGACGCCAGCGCCGTCCGGCGTGACTCGCCCGCAAACTCCGCCGCTCGACTGACGAGTGGCGGACAGCTCAGGACCTGGTCGATTCGTTGGCGGTGAGGGGCGTCGGCCCCTCACCGCCTCTGCGGTTGCGGCCGCAGTCAGGGGCAGATTGGTCGGCGACGGTGCGGCCGTCGTGACGGCGGCTGCACCGCTGGACCGGGCGGAGGCGCACCACCTCAGCTTTTTCGCGAGAGCGAAGTACGCGCCGCTCATGGCGGCGAGCGGCGCGGGCGTCGTTCTGGTCACGCCGGATCTCGAGGCGTTTCCGGGTACGGCGCGGGCACGCGTGGTGGTGGAGAAGCCCCACGACGCACTGCTCACGCTGCTGCCTACGCTGTACCCGCCTGTCGCGGACGCGACGGGCGTCCATTCCACGGCGATCATCGGCCGCGGTGCGCGCCTTGGCGACGCTGTGACGGTGGGACCCTACGTGGTGATCGGAGACGGGGCGATGGTCGGTGATCGCGTGGTGCTGGATGCCCACGTAATGGTCGGCGCGGGCGCCCGGGTCGGCGACGACTGTCGATTGTACCCGGGTGCGACGCTCTACCCGGGGACCGTGCTGGGCGAGCGTGTGCGGGTGCATGCTGGGGCACGGCTCGGGTCGGACGGGTTCGGTTACGTGTTCCAGGGTGGTGCCCACGAGAAGATTCCGCACGTCGGGCGATGCATCATCGAAGCGGACGTGGAAGTCGGCGCAAACAGCACCATCGACCGAGGCAGCATCGGCGATACGGTCATCGGTGCGGGGACCAAGATCGACAATCTCGTGCACATCGCCCACAACGTGCGCATCGGTCGTCTCTGCTTGATCATGGCGCAGGTGGGTATCGCCGGTTCGGTGCAGGTGGAAGACGGCTGCATCCTCGCGGGGCAGGTCGGGGTCGGCGGTCATCTCACCATCGGTCGCGGCGCGCGCCTGGCCGGTCAGGCCGGGGTGTTCGGCGACATCCCGCCCGGGGAAATCTGGTCCGGCTATCCCGCGCGGCCACATCGCGATGCGTTGCGCGCGCAAGCCGCGATGTTCAAGCTTCCACGGCTGATCCGTGGCCTCGAACGCCTGCTCCCGGGTCACGATGCCGGCAAGGTCGACTGATGCGCCGCACCATCGCGCGCACGGCGTCGGTGTCCGGCACCGGTCTTCATCTCGGCGTGGTGTGCAGTCTCGAGTTCCGCCCTGCTACGTCGGGCGATGGAATCCGCTTCGAGCGGCGTGATCTTCCCGGCGCGGGAGCGATCCCAGCGCTGGCCGAATGCGCGGTGCTCACCGAGCGGCGGACCCAGCTTGGCGATGAACCGAACGCCGTGCATACCGTCGAGCACGTGCTTGCAGCGGTGCAGGCACTCGAGATCGACGACCTGGTGATCTCTCTCGATGGTCCGGAGCCGCCCATCATGGACGGCAGTGCCGGACCGTTCTTCGACGCCCTCCGGGCGGCCGGCGTGCGCGAGCAGTCCGGGTGTGTGCGTGTTGGCCGACTGACGGCGCCTGTGCGCATGGTCGATGGCGACTCGATCTATGAGGCCGTACCGTTCGACGGGCTGCACCTCGACGTCTCGATCGACTTTCCGCATCCGTTGATCGGCGAGCAGCGTTATGGCACGCGTATCACGACCGACCTTTTCGCGCGCGAGCTCTCGTGGGCCCGTACCTTCGGCTTCGTGCGCGAGGTCGAGCCGCTACGGGCGCGCGGATTGATCAAGGGCGCGTCGACGCAGAACGCCGTCGTGCTGGACGACGCCGGCGTGGTGGAAAACGAGCTACGCTCGCGAGACGAGTTCGTACGGCATAAGATGATGGACTGTGTAGGCGATCTCGCGCTCGCTGGTGTACGGCTTCGTGCCCGCATCGTGGCGCATAAACCCAGTCATCGCGGGACCGTGCTGTTCGTCCGGGCGATGCAGGCGTCGTTGGCGCAGGAGAACCAGGTGCTCGAAATCGAAGAGATCATGAAGGTCCTGCCGCACCGCTACCCGTTCCTGCTCGTGGATCGGGTGCTCGAGATCGAACCGAACAAGCGAATCGTCGGTATCAAGAACGTGACGATCAACGAGCCGTTCTTCCAAGGGCACTTTCCGGGGCACCCGATCATGCCGGGAGTCCTGATCATCGAGGCGATGGCGCAGGTGGGCGGGATGCTACTGATGGGCAACGTCCCCGACCCGCAGACGAAAGTCGTCTACTTCACGTCGCTCAACAACGTGAAGTGGCGGCGCCCCGTGAAGCCCGGCGATCAGCTGCGCTTCGAGCTCGACTTGCTGCAGGTGCGGGGCATGGTCTGCAAGATGCGAGGCGTGGCCAAAGTGGACGGGGAAGTCGTGTGCGAAGCGGAGATGGGCGCGATGGTTCGGGACAAGTGACGCCGCGCATCCACCCAACCGCCCTGGTGAGCCCCGATGCCCGACTCGCGGACGACGTCGAGATCGGGCCATTCGTGATCATCGGGGAAGGCTGCACGGTGGGACCGCGCTGCGTGATCGCGCCGCGTGCCACCCTCGAACGCAACGTCATCCTCGGGTCCGACGTCAAGATCGGCTCGGGCACGATCCTCGGCGGGGATCCCCAGGATCTCAAGTTCAAGGGCGAGCACACCACGGTGGAGATCGGCGACGGCACCACCATTCGCGAATACACCACGATCAACCGCGGAACCACGCAGTCGTACAGGACGACCGTGGGGAAGAACTGCTTCATCATGTCCTACGTGCACCTCGCGCACGACTGTCAGGTAGGAGACGGGGTGATCCTGGTGAACAGCGTACAGCTCGCCGGTCACGTGACCGTGGGCGAGCGCGCCATCATCGCCGGCCAGAGTGCGGCGCACCAGTTCGTGAAGATCGGACAGTACGCCTTCGTTGGCGGCTGCTCGCGGATCTCGCAGGACGTGCCGCCGTACGTGAAAGCGGTCGGGAACCCGATCAAGCTGTATGGATTGAATAGCGTCGGCCTCCTGCGCAACAACTTCCCCGACGAGGTGGTGCGGGAGCTCAAGCGGGCCTACCGAATCTTCTTTCGCTCTGACCTCAACGTGACGCAGGCGAAGGAACGGGCCGCCACCGAGCTCAAGTCGTACCCCGAGGTGCAGGAGCTCCTGCGGTTCGTCGAGGAGAGCGGTCGCGGGGTCGTCGTCTGACGCGGGGCGTCCGTGTCGGGGTCGTCGGTGCGGGCGGGTTGGGTCAACACCATATCCGGATACTGCGCGAGATGCAGGGTCCGGACTTCGTGGGCTTCGTCGACGCGAGCGCCGAGCGCGCGGCATCAATCGCCAGCGAGCTCGGGGTGCGCGCGTTCCCGTCTCTCGAGGCATTGTTGGACGTGGTGGATGCCGTCACGATTGTCGTGCCGACGCCCGCACATTTCGAGGTTGCGCAGCAGGTGCTCGTACGCGGCATCCACGCCTTGATCGAAAAGCCGATCGCCACCACCCTGGAGCAGGCCGATGCGATGCTCGCACTGGCGCGAGAGCACGGCGCGCTGGTACAGACTGGCCACGTCGAGCGGTTCAATCGGGCCATCCGCGCCGCGCTCCCCTTCGTGGATTCGCCGCGGTTCATCGAGAGCGACCGTCTCGCCCCCTTCAATCCGCGGGGCGCGGACGTCGCGGTCGTGCTCGACCTGATGATTCACGACATCGATCTGGTCCACACGCTGGTCGGCGGCAAGGCTTCGTCGGTGATTGCCGTTGGCGTGCCGGTGCTCACGCCGTTCGTGGACATCGCCAACGCCCGCCTCGCCTTCGACTCCGGTGCGGTGGCGAACATCACGGCGAGCCGTGTCTCCCGCGAGCGAATGCGAAAGCTCCGAATCTTTCAGCAGAGTGGCTACCTCTCGCTCGATCTCGGCGCCGGCACCGGGGAATTCTTCCGGCTGCGTGGCGACGTCGATGTGGCCGCGCTCGCGACGGCGCCGCTGGCCCTGGAGCAGTTCGTCGAGCGCATTCCGCTCGAGGCGCGCGAGGGCGAGCCGCT
>JBBQYZ010000133.1:0-7229 GCA_038208205.1 Gemmatimonadales bacterium
CCTCCCGGTCGTCGCGGGCAACGGCGGCTTCAGCACGGCGTACGGCAGCACCGGGGACGCCGGCTTTGCGTCTCAGCTCAACCAGCGGCGTGGCGGTTCGCTCGGCATCGGCGTCTCGGTGCCGATCCTCGACCGCGGTGCAGTCTCGATCGCGCGGCAGCGCGCACTCGTGCAGCTCGAGAACGAGAACCTCGTGTTGCGGGACCAGACGCTCGGCGTGGCGCTCGAGGTTCGGCGCGCGTATCTGGACTTTCTGGCCGCACAGGAGCAGCTCGCCGCTTCTGGTGCGCAGCAGCGGTCCGCCGCGCTCGCGCTGGAGGCCGCCCAGGCCAGGTATCGAGTCGGCCTGGCGACCTTCGTCGAGGTCACCCTGGCGCGCGCCACGTTGATCCAGGCGCAGAGCGCCGTCGTGAACGCGCGCTCGAGCCTCACCTTCCAGCAGTCGCTGATGTCCTATTATACCGGCGTGCTCGATCCGGCCAACGTACGACTGGGCGGGTGAACCGGGCCTCGTGGCTAGCGCGTCGCGTCATGACGCGCCAGACTCGTGTCACCCACCGGCCGTCGCCTCCGTTCGCGTCGCCGGCACGCCCCTTCCCAGGCCACGGACTCCCATGAGCGACGCCACTTCCGCATCCGATGGCGCGGACCGCACCCCGCGCACCCTCGACGGCTCCCCTCCCGTGCCACCAGCGTCCCGATGGGAGGACTTCGTCGACATCTTCTACGCGCCATCCACGGTGTTCGCGCGGCGCGAGCACTCCGGATTCCTGATCCCGATGCTCGTCGTGACCTTGCTGGTTGGTACCGTATTCGTCGTGAACAGTGGTGTGATGCAGCCGGTGATGGACGCGGAGTTCTCGCGCCAGACGGCGGCCGCGATGCGCAAGAATCCGCAGCTCACTCCGGAGATGATGCAGAAGGGGCGGGCCATCGCGGAGACGTTCTCCAGGGTCGGCGCATTCATCTTCATGCCGGTGGCGATGTTCCTGATCGGGCTGCTGCTATGGATCGTCGGCAAGTTCTTCGACGCGAAGCAGACCCTCGGCGCCGCCATCATGGTCGCGGCCTATTCCTACGTGCCGCGCGTGCTCGAGGCGGTGTTGAACGGTGTCCAGGCGCTGGTGATGGACCCGGCCTCGCTCAACGGCCGCTACCGGTTATCCATCGGAGCGGCACGATTCCTCGATCCCGACACCGCGTCGCCGCTGCTCGTTGCGCTCCTCGGCCGGCTCGACCTGTTCACCATCTGGGTGACGGTGCTCCTCGCCATCGGACTCGCCGTCACCGGACGGATTCCGCGCTCGCGGGCGGCGATGGCGGCGGTGATCGTCTGGATCGTCGGAGCCTTGCCAGCCGTGCTCGGAGCGCTGCGCGGCTGAGGCCCGGACCGCCCGCGCACGGCGTTACGGAACGAGACTTTCCGGGGCCACCAGCTCCGGGCACGACGAGCGGTGTACCACGCGGTGGGAGTGCACCCTCACGTCGGCGTCCTCGAACCGCTCGACGAGGGCGCCGCACCGATGACAGTACGGAAAGAGCGCAAACGTATCGCGTGCGATCTGCTCCAGGAGGGGGTCGTCATGGTGGGCGGAGAGCGGCATCGCGGGACGAGAGGATGGGACGGCCGCTGTGCGGAGCTTCATGTTAGGCGCGTCGGCAACTCCCGCGCAACGCCGCGGCGATCGACACGGCGCGACTCGTGCCGCCGTGACGGGAGTCACCACTCGTGCGACTCGTGCGTCAAGTCGATACTTGCTGGAACGCGCCGACCCGCGACCTTTGATGGACGAGGCGCTCTGGACCGCCCTGTCCGGCCCCGGAGCCCGTGGCGCCGTCGCTCTCACCCACCGTGACGGTGGCACATCCACCCGGAGTCTGTCGTCCTATGCGTCCTCGTTCGCTCGGTGCGTCCGCGTTGTCTGTTCTCTCGCTCTCGGTCGCGTGTGGCGGGGACTCCCCCACCAAGGTGAACGGCGCCATCCAGCCTGGTGAGTCCATCGAGGTGAGCGGTGCGCGCTCCCTCACCCTGGAACCGGGCCAGTCGGCGGGAGAGTACTCGGTGGTGGTCGTGAACACCTCCACCACCGCGACCGCGGCGGAGAGCTTCTCGCTGAAGGGTGAGGGCATCACCACGCCGCTCGCCTCTCTCTCTCCGGCCGATGCCGGTTCGTTCTCTCGCGGGGTGACGGCGGCGCAGAGCGGAGCTGTGCCGCTGACGCTCGACCGCGCGCGGGAATCGCGAGTCCGGGAGCGGGAGCGCATCGATCTCACGTCGCGCTTCGCGTCGGCCCGCGAGTGGTACGGGGCGCGTGCTGCGCGCGCGTCGTCGTCCCTCTCGTCGTCGGCGCCGTTGCCGCCCGACGTGCGCCGTGCCGGCGCGATACCGGCCACGGCCCGGGTGGGCGACACGCTCACGGTAAACGTGAACGTGGACTCGAGCTGCAGCGCGCCGACCTACCGCAAGGCGCGCGTGACCGCCATCAGCACGCGCGCCATCGTCCTCTCCGACACCTCGAATCCGGCCGGCGGCTTCACCGACGCCGACTTCCAGCGGTTCGCGACGCGGTTCGACACGCTGATCTATCCCCTCGACGTGAGCGTCTTCGGCGCGCCCACGGACATCGACAACAATGGACGGATCGCGGTGATCTTCACCGTCGAGATCAATCGGCAGACGCCTCGCAACGCGACGTCGTTCACCGGCGGCATCACGTTCTCCCGCGACCTGTTCCCGGTGGTCGGAACCGCCCGCGCCAAGCCCTGTCCCACCAGCAACGAGGCGGAAGCGTTCTACCTCCTCGCGCCGGATCCCCTCGGCACCATCAACGCCAACCGTCGCACCAAGGGGTTCGTGGACTCCACCACGACCGCCGTGCTCGCGCACGAGTTCCAGCACCTCATCAACCAGGGCCGTCGGCTGTATGTCACCAACTCCCCCACCTTCGAGTCGACCTGGCTCGACGAGGCGCTGGCGCACGTGGCGGAGGAGCTGCTGTTCTTCCGCGAAGCGGGCCTGGCGCCCCGCACGAACCTGACGGCGGCCGACATCCAGGCCCCGGCCGCGCGCGCGAATGCCTTCGACCAGGACATGAGCGGAAATCTGGGCCGGTATCGCGAGTACCTCCAGGCGACGGCGACCTCATCGCCGTACTCCAAGATCGACGCGCTCTCGACTCGCGGGGCGGCGTACAACTTCCTGCGATATCTGGTGGATCACAACGCCACGACCGACGCCGACGTCTTCACGCGGCTCGTCAACTCGCCCGACTCAGGCACGGCGAACGTGCGCGGCGTGTTCGGCGACGACCTGCCGGGGCACGTGCGCGATTGGTCGGTCTCCCAGCTCGTGGATGACGTGGGCATCGCCGATCCCGACCTGCTCCAGCTGAGCTGGAATTGGCGGAGCGTGATGACGGCGCGCACCGGCAGCTACCCGCTGCGCGTGCAGCGCATGACCAGCGGGTCGACGTACAGCAGCTCGGCCGTGCCCGGCGGGTCGGTGTTCTATACGCTTGGCGTGCCGGCGGGAACCAGCGCGACGATCTCGCTCGGTGGCCAGAGTCAGAAGTCGACAAGCCTTCAGCTCGTCATCGTCAGGACGCGATAGATGGGCCCTCGAGTGCGCGCCGCGACGCCTCGGCGAACTTCTCGCGGCTGTCGTCGTACCTGTCGACCCCGGAGAAGAGCTCCCCGATCGCCAACGACGACGCGCTCGCCACGCGTGGGGCGAGCTGGTCGTTCCTGCGATACGCCGTCGATCAGCTCAACACGGCGGACGCCGACATCTGGTTCCGCCTCGTGAACTCGACGACGACCGGGCTGGCCACGGTACGGTCCGCGCTCGGCCGCGACCCTGCGCCGCTGCTCAAGACCTGGGCGCTCGCCAACTACACCGACGACGTGGGCGTCGTGAGTGACCGGACGCTGACGCACCCAAGCTGGAACTTCCGCGACATCTACGGCAACACCTTTGGCAGCTACGATGCGAGCGGCACCGTTTTCACCTCCCTCGGGTATCCGCTCAGGGTGACGGCGTTGACCGACGGCAGAATCGCCACCGCGAGCGTGCGCAGCGCGTCGGCCGCGTACTACCGCTTCAGCGTCGCGGCGCACCACGAAGCGCTCCTGTCGTTCGCGAGCGGGTCGTCCGCGCCCGCCGCGGCGCTCCAGTTCGTGGCGGTGCGCACTCGGTAGTCGATCGGCGCTCCTGGACGCACGGACGCGCAGCGGAAGCGCCCCTCTCGCGCTTTCCCCGGATCGCCAACAGCTTTCCTGTACCCGCACCTTGTAACGTTCGAGCGGTCTCGCTGGTCCTACCCTGGCAGTACTCCCGCTCGCCCCCGTACCGGGTCCCACCATCGGAGAGTCGCCGCACATGTCGTTCTCGTTCAGACCTGCCGCCCGGGCGCTCCGCCGCCTGCCAACCCTCGCCTTTTTTCCCGCGGCGCTCGCCGCGCAGGGCACGGGGGGCACGCTCGTCGGCCGCGTCCTCACCGGGGACGTTGCCGTCCCGAACGCCACCATCGTGGTCAGCAACGGGCGGGCGACCCAGGCTCGCGTCGACGGCCGGTTCCGCATCATGCTGCCGGCCGGCCGGTACGAGGTCCGCGTACGCTCGATCGGCTTCAACACCGTCAGCGACTCCGTGACGATCACCACGGGCGGCACCACGACTGCCAACTTCGATCTTCAGCGAGCGGTCGCGACGCTTCAGGCCGTGTCCACGCTCGGCACCCGCGGCACTGCCCGCACGGTGATCGACGCGCCGGTGCCCATCGACGTGCTGTCGGCAGCCGAGATCAAGGCGACGGGCCGCACCGAGACGGCGCAGATGATCCAGGCGCTCGCACCGAGCTTCAACTTTCCGCGTGCGACGATCGGGGACGGCACCGACCACGTGCGTCCCTCCACCCTGCGCGGGCTCGGGCCCGATCAGGCGCTCGTGCTGATCAACGGCAAGCGGCGGCACACGAGCGCGCTGGTTAACGTCAACGGGACCATTGGTCGCGGTTCCACCGGCGTGGACCTGAACGCGATCCCGGCCAGCATGATCGACCACGTCGAGATCCTGCGCGACGGTGCCGCGGCGCAGTACGGCTCCGACGCGCTCGCCGGCGTGATCAACGTCGTGCTCAAGAACGGCAAGCACGGCGACTTCACCACTACGGCCGGCGGTGACGTTACCACCTACAACCGCTCGGACGACGCGGTGGTCTATCCGTACCCGACCGGCCAGCGCACGGCGAGCGACGGCAAGGTGTTCCAGACGGCGATCGACAAGGGGATCGTGTTCGGGTCCCGCGGCTACCTGCACGGCGCCTTCGAGCTGCGCGACCGCGGCTACACCAACCGCTCGCTGCCCGATCTGCGGCTCCAATATTTCAATAACTCGCCGAGCTGCCTCACGGCGAATTGCGCGTCTTCGGTCGCGCCCGTGCCGGACAGCCTCACCCACCGCCAGGGCGACGCGGCGACGCACGACCTCGCGTTGTTCCTCAACGGGTCCAACGAGTTGGCGAACGGGATCGAGCTGTACGGCTTCGGCGGCGCGACCCATCGACGCGGCGAGGCGGCCGGCTTCTGGCGGCGGGCCCGCGACGACCGTACGCTGCGCGCGATCTATCCCTCCGGCTTCCTCCCGCTGATCGCGTCGAAGATCGACGACATCTCGGGGACGCTTGGCGCTCGCGCCACGCTCAAGGACTGGAAGGTGGACCTCAGCACCGTCTACGGGCGCAACGCCTTTCAGTTCGACGTGAAGAGCAGTGAGAACGCGATCCTGCCCCTGTCGAACCCGCAGACGGACTTCTACGCAGGCAAGCTGATCTTCGGTCAGTCCACTACCAACCTCGACGTCTTCCGCGCCTTCCCGGTGCTGCAGGAGCTGCGGGTGGCGGCGGGCGCGGAGTTCCGTGCCGACAACTACCAGATCCGACCCGGCGAGCCCGGTTCGTACGCCACCGACACGAGCGCGCGTGTCCTCGACTCGCTCGGCGCCCGGACCACGCGCCGTCCCGCGCCCTTCTCGCAGGTCTTCCCGGGATTCAGTCCCGTCCAGCAGACGGACCGCTCGCGCAACAACTTCGCGGGCTACGTCGACCTCGAGGCGGACGTGACGAGCAAGCTGCTCGTCGGCGTCGCGGGGCGCGCGGAGCGCTACAGTGACTTCGGCTCCACGTTTACGGGCAAGCTCTCGGCGCGGTTCGAGCCGGTCAAGAACTACGCGCTGCGCGGCACGGTCAGCACGGGATTCCGTGCCCCGTCGCTCGGGCAATCGTACTTCCAGTCGACGGCGACGAACTTCGTGGGCGGCATTCCCCTCGAGATCCGCACCCTGCCGGTGGACGATCCCCTCGCGCAGCAGCTCGGCGCGCGGCCGCTCGCCCCGGAGAAGTCGGTGAACTACAGCCTCGGCTTCGCCCTCGAGCCGGTGCCGGCGCTGTCGCTCACCGCTGACTACTACCGCATCGACATCAAGGACCGGATCGTCTTCTCCGAGAACCTCCTCGGAGCCGCCGTGGTGAACTTCTTCACGGCCGCGGGTCGTCCCGAGATCACCGGCGCGCGCTATTTCACCAACGCACTGGACACGCGCACCGACGGTCTTGACGTGATCACCAACTTCGGTCACAGCTTCGCCAACCAGGGCGTGCTGCGCCTCACGGCCGGGCTCAACGTCAACCACACGCGCCTGACGCGGGTGGACTCCATCGCCCGCTTCACGCCGGGTGCGCTGCCGGCGGGGACGACGCTCCTCCAGTACGGCCGCGTCGAGCGCATTCGCGTGGAGCGTGGGCAGCCGCGCGACAACATCCTCCTCTCGGCCAACTACAATCAAGGACCGCTCGGCGGCCTGCTTCGAACCCAGCGGTTCGGCAAGGTGACGACCGCCGGGGCCGCGGCGACGGATACGCTCGACCAGACCTTCTCGGCGAAGTGGATCACCGACGCCAGCGCCTCGCTGACGCTGAGACGCATCTACACGCTCACGATCGGCGCCGACAACCTGCTCGACGTCTACCCCGACCGGAATCGCATCCCGGGCAACCCGTTCAATGGCACAGGCGGCACGCCGGGCAACGGAACGTCGGGGAACGGCAACGTCGGCATCTTTCCGTACAGCGGGGTGAGCCCCTTCGGATTCAACGGGCGATTCATCTACGGGAAGCTGTCGATCTACCTGTGATCACGGGTCGACGGGATCTGGGCTGATCATCGCTGATCCG
>JBBQYZ010000134.1:0-7205 GCA_038208205.1 Gemmatimonadales bacterium
AGCTGTACATCCCGATCGCGACACCGGAAGTCGTATCGACCGGTCCAAGCGGGATGACGCCGCGACCCGCGGCCGTGACGCCGGCTCCCAAGTGCTGTGTACCGGCGAACGCGAGGGCCGTTCGATCGTATTCGAGTACGACCTCGAAGCCGCCGAGGTCCCTGACTCCGACAGCGGTGAGCTGGTACACGATCGGTTCGCCTGCCTGAACGCTCGTCGGTCCTGTCAACGACAGATGCGGGCTGCCGGCGCTATTCGCCGTCTTCTTTGGCACCGCGGCGGCGTTCGAACCTGCTGCCGCGGCCGAGCCGGCGCCTATCGAGCCGGCCGGCGAGCTGGCACTGACGGCCACACCGGTTACAAGCGTCAGCACCAGGGCACAGGCAACCAGCGCCCGAAGGTGGAAGGGAGCCACGCATCCGCGGAGCACAAACCGTTGATTCATAGCGTAGCCCCCACCGTTCCGCTCGAGTCGCGCGGCGACTCGAAGGTATCGCATCTTCAATACACGCCGCCCGGGGACTTCTGGGTGAGTCCGGCGGCATTCAACCCTCGCGCCAACCGAAGGCGCGATCCGGTCGATGGTCGCAGGGGTACCGCCGAAAGTCAATTGCCGGTTCCGTCCAGTATGCCGCCGATGACGGGACTTTCAGGCGAACCCGGAGTGGCAGGCAGGACGCTGAAGACCGCGCCCAGGCCGGTTGGCTCGAGGTCAATCCATTCCACGCAACAGTTGCGGGTGAGGTCGAAGCGCGCCACGTGCGTCGGCCGCGATTGCTTGAACCCGCGCGCGACCCACGCCACGTTCTCACGGAACCTGGTGGGACGAATCCGGGAGAAGCCGACCCACAGCCCATCCTCGCCGAGGTGGATCCCCCGCGCCCAGCCGAGGAGGGTATCCGGATCGACCATGCGGTTGAGATCCAGCACATCGACCACCTTGAGGGACTTGGTGTCGGCGATGACGACGTGGCCGTCGACCGTCGTGAAGTAGACGCAGTCCCCATGCACGAGCCCGTCGTGGACCCGCTCCAGATCGATGGGAATGCGGCGCCGGCGATCGACGAGCGAGACGGCGTCCCGCTGCTCGAAGCGCGTCGCCCACGGCTCGTCGCCGATGTAGAAGACCTGGTTGGGGTGCGCATGGTGCGGCTTGGTCGTGCGCACCCTGCGGTAGTCGACGTTGCGGCTGAACCTCTCCCACGGGTCTTCCTCGAGAACGCTCCACTCCCGGAGCACCTGGCCCTCGAGCGTCACTTCGACCACCATGTCCAGGCCCGAAACGGCGACGAGCAGGTTTCCGTTGACGCTCGGACGGACATGGTGGAGGTCGTTGAAGAGCGGGATTGAGACGTAGTTGACGAGCCGCAGGTCGGGCAGTGAGTAGATCAGCACCTCGGTCTGCGTGCACGCGTAGAGCCGGTCACCGACGATCGTCCCGGACTTGAAGAGGACCACCGGATCCTCGTTGACGCAGGCTTCAGGGGGCGAGACGTACTCAATCCGCACGCGCGGCTTGCGATCCTCTCCGATCTCGAGGATCAGCCCTCTTTCGTATTCGTACCAGGCAAGGCCGCCACTCAGCGGGCGCAAGGCGCGCTGTTGACCGCCGAGGACATACAGGTTCGTCATGGTTCCTCGTCGCAGTTCGTCAGTGGTCCCGCAGCATACCGGCGGGGACCCAGAACTCATCCGGCAATGCGTCCTCAGCGTGGACCCGCGGCAACACCAACTTGCACTCCCGGACGATTCAAGCGCCGTTGCGCGCTTGACGCTGCCACGCGGCGGGGACTAGCCTCTCATCTCAAGTGATGGAGGCCACCCAGGCGCTGATCCTCGCGGGCGGCCTCGGGACCCGGCTCCGGTCGGTAGTGTCAGAGCTCCCCAAGGTGCTTGCTCCAGTCGGTGGTCACCCCTTTCTCGACTACCTCCTGTTGCAGCTCCGCAGAGACGGGATCCGGGAGGTCGTTCTGTGTGTCGGATACAAGGCGGAGTTGGTGCGCGCTCATGTGGGTAATGGCGATCGGTGGGAGCTGTCGGCCCGATATTCGCAGGAGGATCAGCCTCTTGGGACCGGAGGGGCGCTTCGGCTCGCTTTGGACAAGCTTGGCGACGGGCCGGTCGTGGTCATGAACGGCGACTCCTTCTTCGACGTGCCCCTTCGCGAGCTGCGCGAGAGGCACGCGCAGACCGGCGCAGTCGGTACCCTGGCGCTGGCCAGTGGGGCGGGCGACCGGTACGGTGCGGTCGAGCTGGATGGCGCCGGCCGGATCCTCGCCTTCCGCGAGAAGGGACCCCGCGGTGACGGGCTCTTCAATGGCGGTGTCTATGTCCTGGACCGCTCCGTCATCTCCGCGATCGTGCCCGGGGTCGCGACGTCACTCGAACGGGACGTCTTTCCGGCCCTGGGTGGAAGGCTTCACGGAGAGGCGTTCGACCGATTCTTCGTCGACATCGGTGTCCCGGAGGACTTCGAGCGCATGAACGATGACCCGACGCCCATCCAGAGGGCGCTGGCATGACGGTGCTGATCCGCGCCAAGGCCCCGCTGCGCATCAGCTTCGCCGGCGGCGGAACCGACGTTCCGCCGTTCCCCGAGCGCGAGGGTGGCTGCGTCCTGAGCTCCACCATCAACCGCTACGCCTGGGGAACGCTGCGCCCGCGGACAGACGGCCGAATCTGCATCGAGTCGCTCGATTTCGGGCTGTCGCTTGCCTACGGCTCGCGCGAGGACCTCGTGTACGACGGCCAGATGGACCTCGCCAAGGCGGCCATCAACAGGCTCGCCGGCGACCATCGCGGGGGCTACGACTTGTTCCTGCACTCGGATGCGCCGCCCGGCTCCGGTCTCGGGTCCTCCTCGGCAATGATGGTCGTGCTCGTGGGCCTGCTCAAGGAATTCCACGGGCTGCCCCTCACCGAGTACGAGGTCGCCGAGCTTGCGTGCGCCATAGAACGCGTGGACCTGGGGATCCAGGGTGGCCTCCAGGACCAGTACGCAGCGACATTCGGCGGCCTCAACTACATCGAGTTCCTGGCCGATCGGGTCGTGGTGAACGGCCTGAAGATCAGTCCCGACATCCAGAACGAGCTTGAGTACGGCCTCATGCTCTGCGACACGGGCAAGGTCCGCCTGTCGTCTCGGATCATCGAGGACCAGGTCAGGCGCTACGAGACGGACGATGCAGACACCACCGCTGCGCTGCGTGAGCTGAAGAAGCTCGCCGGCGACATGAAGAACGCGCTGCTCCGCCGCGAGATGGACGATTTCGCGCGGCTGCTCGACGAGGAGTGGCAGCAGAAGAAGCGCATGTCGTCGAAGATTTCCAACACGGAGCTCGACGACCTGTACGCGCTGGCGCTCCGCGAAGGCGCTTTGGGCGGCAAGATCACCGGGGCAGGCGGAGGCGGCTACATGCTCCTGTACTGCCGTTTCGATCGCAAGCACATCGTTGCCGACCGGCTTCGCGCTCTGGGGTGCCAGGTCCGCGAGGTCGCGCTCGAGACACACGGCCTGCAGACATGGCGGGTGAACGCTGCGCACGCGGTCTGATTCGTCAGTGGTGGCGGTCTTCCTGGATCGAGATGGGGTGATCAACGTCAAGCGCCCGGAAGGGCGCTACGTCAAGCGCTGGTCAGAGTTCCGCTTCGAGCCCGACGCGGAGAGCGCTCTGGCCGAGCTGGCCGCTGCCGGCGCACGCCTCTTCGTGATCACCAACCAGCGCGGCGTCTCGCGCGGCATGGTGTCCGCCGCGCAGCTGTCCGACATCCACGACCGAATGGCCTCGGCGCTGAACGCCCGGGGAGCTACGCTCGACGGCATTTACGTGTGCCCGCACGACGCGGGCGAGTGCGATTGCCGGAAGCCGGGAATCGGAATGTTGCTGGCGGCCCAGCGCGACAACCCATGGATTTCCTTCGAGCGCGCACACCTGGTCGGCGACTCCCTTGCCGATCTGGAGGCCGGCCATCGAATCGGCGCGCACCTGTGGCTGGTCGGTCCCGACGATCGGCGAGCGCGCGTCGCGTCAGCCGCGGCCGCGGAGGGCATGCACGTCGACGGCGAGGCTGCGTCCCTGGCTGACCTGGTCCGGGACGGATCGCTGGTCGCAGCCGTCCGTGCGTCGCAGGACGATGCGTCTGCACGCTCTCCCGAACTCGCGCCATCGTGAGCACGACCGGCCATTCCCGGCGCGTCACCGTGGTGGGTTCCGGCACGCGTTTCCTGAGCGGGATCAGCGTTTATACCGTCCGCCTCGCCAACGCCCTGGCTGAGTCAAATCGCGTCTCGGTGATCACCATGCGGCGGCTGCTGCCCGCCCGCCTCTATCCGGGCCGCGGTCGCGTGGGCGCCGATCTGTCCCGGTTCGACCGCCATCGGGATGTCGACGTCTTCGACGGCGTCGACTGGTTCTGGCTGCCTTCCATGGCGGGCGCAGCGTGGTTCCTGGTTCGCCACCGGCCTGACGTCGTCATCTTCCAATGGTGGACCGGCACGGTCCTCCACTCGTACCTGGCCCTCGCGCTCCTGTCGCGGCTGCTCGGGGCCCGGGTCGTGGTCGAGTTTCACGAGATCATCGAGACCGGCGAGGCACAGATACGCTTCGTGCCCACCTACGTGCGCGCGATGCTGCCGCTGCTGCTCGGGCTGGCCAATGCGCTCACCGTGCATTCGGACTTCGACCGAAGGCTCGTGCGCAAGACGTATCACTCCGGCCGCCGCCCGATCGTCGTCCTGCCGCACGGACCGCATGATCACTACCAGGGCCCGGGGACCGGCGATCCACAGCGCGAGGCTCCCGAGGGGGTGGTCAACCTGCTGTTCTTCGGCGTGATCCGGCCGTACAAGGGCCTGGAAGACCTCGTCACCGCCTTCGAGGGCATCCCGCCCGATTCGATCGGTGACTTCTGGCTGACGGTGGTCGGCGAGACCTGGGAGGGTTGGCGGCTTCCCGCGGAGCTCATCGAGCGCAGTCCACAGCGCGACCGCATCACGTTCGTGAACAGGTACGTTTCTGACGAGGAGCTGCATGGCTACCTTCGAGGCGCAGACGTGGTCGTGCTCCCCTATCTGCGCTCGTCGCTCAGCGGCCCACTCCACGTGGCCATGGGCTACGGCCTGCCGATCATCATGACCAATGTCGGCGGCAACCCGGAAGCGGCACACGGCTATGGCGGCATCGTGCTTGTGCCGCCGTCCGACCCGGCCGCCCTCGGCGCAGCGCTGCTCAATGTGGGAGATCTCATCGGCCAGGAATACGCACATCCCCAGTCGTGGAGCAATACGGCGAACGCCTATGTCGAGCTCTTCGACCGACTGCTGACCGGCTGACGGCGGCGTCGTGAGAGTCCTTCTCATCAGCCCTCGCTACGCGCCGGCGATCGGCGGAGTCGAGATGCACGTGGAGATGATCGCTCGACGCCTTCTGCCGCTTGGCATCGACGTGGAGGTCGCGACAGCCGATCCGACTGGTGAGCTCGCCTCCACCGAGATCCTCGATGGAGTGCTGGTGCGGCGCTTCCGGACGCTCGCGAACGATGCGACCTTCGTCATCTCACCGGGCCTTGCGCGCTGGGTCCGCGGCAACGCCCGGCGCTTTGACATCGTCCATGCCCACTCGTACCACACCCCGATGCCATTGGTCGGCGCGATCGGCGCGAGCAGGTCGGGCACACCGCTCGTGATCACGCCGCATTACCACGGGACGGGGCATACGTTCGCACGGCGACTGCTCCACCCTCCGTACCGCGTTGCGGCCGGTTGGGCGTTGCGACGGGCTGCTGCGGTCATTTGCGTGTCCGCCGCGGAACGAGAGGCCCTTTCACGGCAGTACCCGCGCACGCACGCCGTGGTGATCCCCAACGGCATCGACATCGCCGAGCTCGCGCCGTCGAATCCCCGGCAGGACCACAGTCACTCCGCGGTGGCGGTGGGACGGCTCGAGCACTACAAGGGCCAGGCGGTCATCGTCGAGGCTATGCGGCACCTGCCTGCTCCATGGAGCCTGACCCTGGTGGGAGACGGTAGCGAGCGCACCCTACTCGAGCGCGCGATCGAGACATCCGGGCTAGGCGACCGAGTCTCGATTTCGCGGCGGCTCTCTCGGAGCGACCTGGTCCTGCGCTACCAGCAGGCCGCCGTCTTCGTTTCGATGTCGTCGCAGGAGGCGTTCGGCATCACCATCCTGGAGGCCGCTGCCGCCGGCGCCGCTGTGGTGGCCTCGGACATCCCCGCGCATCGGGAAGTCGCGTCGCTCCTGCCGGCCAGCGTCGTTCGGCTGGTGCCGCCCGACAGCTCCGCGGAGCAGCTGGCCCGGGCAATGCAGCTCGCATTCGGGTCGGGCGATGCTGACGCTGTGGCGCTCATCGCACCCGATTGGAACGGGGTCGCGACGGCCACCGCGGACCTTTATGCCACGCTCGTGCCGTCTGTTGCAGGTCCGCACCACTGATGGCGCCCAATGCGCACTTCGTGCACGCCAAAGGTATTGACCTCCCCCGGACGTAAGTACTAACATCGGGTTCAGGTTCACTTCTGGCTGTCGCACAGCCCTCGCAGGGTTCCCAGTCCCTGCAAGGCAGAGACCCATTAGTGACCAAGACTAGGGGGAATCGGCTGGGGCCAGCCTCCCAGATCTGGCACAGCGAATCTATGCGTCGGCGGGTCCAGTGGCTTCGCCTGCGCGCATCCCAGAAAGGGCACTCCGTTGCGAGACCTGAAGGTCAGCGTCGTGATTCCCGCGTTGAACGAGGCCGGCAGCCTTCCTCGAGTCCTCGCCCGCATCCCGAATGACATCCACGAAGTCATCCTCGTGGATGGCGCATCCACCGACGGGACTTGCGAGGTTGCGCGACAGGCGTTTCCCTCGATCCGCATCCTGACGCAACAGGGTCGCGGAAAGGGAGCGGCCCTTCGCACCGGGTTCGAGGCCGCCACCGGCGACATCATCGTCCACCTCGATGCCGACGGGAGCACGGATCCTGCCGAGATTCCTGCGTTCGTGGGTGCCCTCGTTGCGGGTGCCGACTACGCGAAGGGCACGCGTTTCACCCAAGGCGCCGGTTCCAGTGACATGACTGCGCTCCGAAGCTTCGGCAATCGTTGCTTCGTGACGCTTGCAAATGTGCTGTTCAGGGCGCGTTTCACGGACATCACCTATGGCTACAACGCCCTCTGGCGCGTTCATCGCGAGAAGCTCGCCCCT
>JBBQYZ010000135.1:0-7185 GCA_038208205.1 Gemmatimonadales bacterium
GGGGTCCTTCCCGCCACCGCGACGCACGGCCTCGTCGAGGGCGGTCTGCGCCTCGTCGTACCGGCCCAGCCGCTCGAGTGCATACGCCAGGTTGTGCAGCGCCGCCGGTCGCGCGCCGGGCTGCGCGACGCACTCCTGAAACGACAGAGTGGCGTCGCCGAACTTGCCCTGCCGCATCAGCGCCATCCCGATGAAGAACTGCGCCTCGGCGTCGTCGGCCCGCAGCTCGGCGACGCGGCGGAATTCGCGCATGGCCTCGTCGAGCATCCCCGTCTTGTAGAAGGCGATGCCCAGGTTGCGGTGCTCGTCCACGCGGCCGTCGCTGACTACCGGCTCGCTCGCCTTCGTCTTGCCCACGCGGGTGGCGAAGCCGGCGCTCACCAGCCCGTAGATCGCCTTGCCGACGTCGAACTCCCCGAGGCCCGTCTCGTCGATCAGCGACGTCACGTCGCGCCGGCCATCGAGCAGGTTGATGACGATCTCCTGCTCCTTCGTCAGCACCACGCCGCTCTCGTCGATCTTGCGCCGATCCACGTCGAACACGAGGTCGAAGGCGGGGATCTTCTTCTCGATCAGCGTCCACTCGTCCACGCGCCGCGCGCCCTCGAGCAGCAGCGATTCGGGGTTGATCGAGACGAGGAAGTCCTGCTCCTCCGGGCGCACGTCCGCCTCGAAGTTGAATGTTCCCTGCATCCACGTGAAGAGGAAGTACACCGCCTCCTCGATCTGCAGCCGGATCTGCTCGTGGAGTGCGGCGGTCGTGATCGAGCCCTGCGCGACGAGCAGCTCGCCGATGCGCTGGTCGCGGTGCAGCGCCTGCGACTTGATCGCCGCGTCGAGCTGCGTCTGCGTCACCTTGCCGGCCTTGACGAGGATGTCGCCGATCCGGTCGCGCCGGTTCACGATCGACGCGTAGGAGATCTTGCCCGCGTCGAAGTAGATGTAGCCGAAGTTCGTGCGGTGGGTGACGGCCAGACAGCCGGTCTTGCGCCCCATCGAGAGGAGCTGCAGCACGTCGGGGAGGCTGGCTTCCTTGAGACTGCCCTTGATCGCCATCAGCGCAGCTCCTCGACCAGGCGGCCGGAGACGTCGGGCCACTCCCAGACGATCTTCTCGTCGTCGAGGAAGAACGTGTCCGCGGCCTGGCGCACGCTCGGCGGCGGCGAGGTCGGCGACCCGCCGCCCATCTCGAGCTCCTGTCGGGCGATCGGCAGCGTGAGCGTCGATCCCTGTGACTCCGCGGCCGCGCAGACTCGATGGACGGTGCCGATCAACTCCCGCACGCTCGCCGCCGACCGCTCGGCGAGGTAGCTCAGCAGCTCGGGGCTGGCAATCACGCGCGCGTCCTTGAGGAACCGGCCGAACAGCTTCTCCCGCAGCGCGCGATCCGGCGCCGCCAGCTCGGCGACGAGCCCACCCTCGAAGCGGGAACGGAGCCGCTCCTCGAGGCCGTCGATCTGCTTCGGCGGCACGTCGCTGGCGAAGACGAGCTGCTTGCCCGCGGAGTGAAAGTGATTGAAGACGTGAAACAGCTCTTCCTGCGTGCGCTCCTTGCCCGCCGCGAACTGCACGTCGTCGATCAGCAGCGCGTCGGCCGCGCGGTAGCGCGCCCGGAACCGCTCGATCGTGCCGTCCTGCAGCGCGGCGATCAGCTCGTCGATGAACAGCTGCGCGCCCACGCACGCCACGCGGCAGTTCGCGCCGCCGCGCCGCGCCAGCTCGTTGCCGATCGCGTTGAGGAGGTGGGTCTTCCCCACCCCGCTCGGTCCGGCGAGGAAGAGCGGGTTGTAGCGGTGTCCCGGCTCGGCGATCACGGCGTCCGCGGCCCGGACGGCCATCGAATTGGAGGGGCTCTCCTCGAACGACGCGCGAGCGAATGCCGACTGTGGGCCCGCCGGCGGAACCGCGCCGGCCAGCGCGCGCTCCACGAACGACGCCGCCTCGCTCAGACGCTCCGGATCGCGAAAGAGCTCCGCGCCGCCGAGCGAGGGATCGACCGTGCAGACCTGCTGCTCGAGGTCGCGCAGCTGCTCCACCGCCTGCACGTAGCCGCGGAGGATGGCTTCGTAGCCTGCCGGCTCGGCGCGCTCGGAGAGCAGGCGCTCGATCGCCGCTGTGCGGTACCCCTCGCCTCCCCAGTAGGCGACCGCCTCGCCGATGCGCACCTTCCACGGCTCCATCTGCGCTGCCACCGCGCTGGCGATGTCGGTGAGGAAGCTGAAGAACTCGTCCTGCGCCGCGGCCGTTGGCGCCGGCTCCGGCGCTGGGTCGGGAGCACCGACCAGGGCGCGTACCTGCGACGGCAGCAGCGTGCCGTCCAGCTTCTGGTGGGCACTCAATCGGTTCAGAGCGCCCTGCAGCTCGCGCACGTTCGCGAACTCCACTCGCGCGAGCTCCTCGATCACGCCTGGCTCGAAGGTGACGTGGCGCTCCTCGCACTTGGCGCGGAGAATCGCGACGCGCGTCTCGTAGTCGGGCGCGCCGATGTCGACGATCAGACCGCCGCTCAGGCGACTGATCAACCGCTCGTCCACGTCGGCGATCTCGACGGGGGGGCGGTCGCTGGTCATGATGATCTGGCGGCCGCTCCCCTGCAGCGCGTTGAGGAGTCGGAGCAGCTCGCTCTGGGTCTCGCGGCGTCCGGTGAGGAATTGCATGTCGTCGATCAGCAGCAGCCCCACGCGCCCGTACCGCGTCTTGAACCGGTCCATCTCGGCGGCGGCGATCGCGGCATGCAGCTGCTCGACGAACTCCTCGAGCGGCACATACTCCACCGTGAGGTCGCCGTTGCGGACCTGGGCCTGATTGCCGATCGCGTGGATGAGGTGCGTCTTGCCGAGCCCCGAGCTGCTGTAGATGAACAGCGGATTGTACACGGCACCCGGCGCGTCCGCGACCGCGTGTGCGGCGGCGACCGCCAGCCGGTTGGCCGAGCCGACGACGTAGTTGTCGAAGCGCGCCCTCGGGTCGACTCGCATCGCTACTTGCTGCCTGCCCCGGCGGCGGCGCCGGACGAGCCGGACCCCGCGCTCAGGCGCCGCAGCACGAGCTCGGAAATGCCGCGCAAGGTCTCGAACACCCCCGGGCCATGCAGCGCGTCGGCCGAGAACTCCGGGGCGCCGCGGAAGTTGACGTGGTCGGAGAGCTCCTCGGCGGGGAGGATCAGCTCCTTGGGCAGGTCCTGCTTGTTGTACTGCACCACGAGCGGCATCGCGCGCGGGTCCACCCCCTGCTCCGCGAGATTGGCGTGCAGATCCTGGAAGCTCTCGATGTTCTCCTCCAGCTGGCGCGCCTGGCTGTCCGCCACGAACACCACGCCGTCGCACCCCTGCAGCACCAACCGCCGTGTCGCCTGGTAATAGACCTGACCGGGCACCGTGTAGAGCTGGAACTTGGTAGTGAAACCCGAGATGGAGCCGAGATCGAGCGGCAGGAAGTCGAAGAAGAGGGTGCGGTCGGTCTGCGTCGCGAGCGACACCATCTTTCCCTTTCGGTCTTCCGGCACCTGCCCGTAGATGTAATGCAAGTTCGTCGTCTTCCCCGAGCGACCAGGCCCGTAGTAGACGATCTTGCAGGTGATCTCGCGCGTGGCGTAGTTGACGAGCGACACGAGGCAGGCGGGGTGGGCGCGGGGAGTGCTAGGCTCGGCCGAACAGGACAGCGAGGTTGCGATCGAGATCGCGCTCGAAGTGCTCGGCGAGCGCCGGGGCGGCTGGAACGGTTTCCGTGGGCGCGGCGGCCGCCAGGGCCGCGACCATCTCCTCGAAGTAGAGGCGAACCAGGCCGAGGGAGCTGTCCGACCCGAACACGGTCAGAAAGATGTACGTCCCCCTTGGCCAGTGAGCCTCCGCTAAAAATATCTGACGCGTACGTCCGACGTGGTGCAACCCGCGGAAGGGCTGCCCCTCGAGCTGGCGACCGAGCTCTCCGGCCGAGGCGTGGATGCCGGCAGCGAGCGCGCAGGCCGACATCACGTCCACCGCGCGCGCAAACCCATGCTGCGCCAACACCTGCCCGTTTGGATGCAGCAGGAGCGCGAGCTCGACGCCCGCGTCGGATACGAACTGCCGGAGCGGCGCCTCGATCCAGGGCTCGACGACTGCAAGCTTCATGAGGCGTCGCCACTCCAGCCGGCCGCCGTGAGGGCGCCGACGGCACGCAGCAGCTCCACACGCACGAGCCCCACGTTCACGCTCGCCTGAGCGACGACGACGAGCACCAGCCCGCCCCCGCCCACGGCGCACAGCCGGCCACGCGGCGCTTCGAGCTGCATGAACGATACGGCACCCATGCCGGCCGCACGCGCCGCCAGGCGCGCCTTGCGATAGAGCGAAGCGGCGAGCGCGGCGACCCGGTCGCCGTCCTGACCGATCTGGAGATTGGAATCGACGACGATCCCGTCACGCTCGCTGACGACCAGCGCCGCGGTCACGCCGCGTTGGCGAATGAGCGTATCGAGCATGGCGGTGAAAGGATTGACCGCCATCAGATACGTCCTCCCAACCATCGCCGCGCGCGGTCCACACAGCGGTCCAGCAGGCGGCGCACGAGCCCGAGCGGAGTCGATCTCGACGTTGCGAGCACGAGCAGTCCGTCGGATGCCGACGGAGCCATCGCGACGACGGCCACCTCTGTCTCGAACACGATCGACGTCCAGTCGCCGAGCGCGAGATGGCGCGTCGCGCGTTGCGCCGCGTCGGTCACGCCACTCAGCTCGGCGCCCACCTCCTGCGACACGTCCCGCCCGTCCCACGCGACGTACGCACCAGCCAGCACGAGGCCCTCGCGATCGAGGAGGAGCGCCGTCTGCTCAGCCTCGCTCAACACGTCGGCGAAGAGGAATCGTGGGTCGTGCGACGTCCCAGCCGGCAGGGTGACGGCGGGCTGCCCGTTGGAGGGCGTCGGGTAAGGCGAGAGCTCCGGACCCTGCGCGATCGCCGCGCGCACATTGGCCAGCGCCTGGACGATCCCCTCGTCCGCGTCGTCGGTCGAGGCCGCGGCAGCGAGGTACTGCTCCGCCTCGGCGAGCCGCCCTTGTTGAAAGCAGACGAAGCCCAGGCCGCGCAGCGCCGCCAGGTGGCCCGTCTGGAGCCGCAGCACCATGTCCCACTCGTCGAACGCGCGCACGAGATCCCCTCGATCGAGTGAGATCCGCGCCAGCAGGTCGTGGCCGTCAGCGAAGTGCGGATGTCGCTCGAGGCCGCGCAGGGTGACCTTGAGTGCGAGGTCCAGCTGATTCTGCCGCCGCAGCGCTTCGCCGAGCGGAACGAAGACGCGGCTCGCCGGATCGCGCGCCAGCTCGTCGCTCAGACGGCGGACGTCGTCAGACATCGGCGTGCGCCTCCATCAGGTGCATCATGCGCGTCAGCGTCTCCAGTGCCGCGCGCACGCGGTCCACCTCGGGTGCGGCGGGCGCGAGCCGCAGGAAGTGCTCCCAGCTCGCGCGGGCGTTACCGAAGTCGCCCACCCGAACGGCCGCGAACCCCAGGTCGAGATGCACGGCCGGCGTGAGCGGATCGGCCCGCACGGCGCGCCGAAGCTGCTCCACGGCATCCGTGTGCCGCGACAGCTTCGCGAGCGCGCGGGCAGCGAGCCGGTGTCCTTCGGCCGAGGTGGGGTCGGAGGCGAGCGCCGAACGAGCGGCCGCGAGCGCCTCGTCCGGGCGACCGGCCGCCAATCGGATGCGCGCTTCGTCGAGCGACGGCGCCGCGCCGTCGGCGCCGTGGGCGTTGGGGGCTGCTGCGTCCTGCGGGCGCAGTACCACCACGCCGGTGGACACGAGGCCGTAGGCGATCTTGGCGATCTCGAACTCGCTCCGCCCGAGCAAACCGGCGATGCCGCGCAGATCCTGCGCCCCGTCGATCATCATGAGCACTTCCCACTCGTGCGGGAGCAGGTCGAGCACCGACGCGCGGTCGTCTTCCACCGGTGCTAGCAGCGGCACCACGCCCAACGACGCGATCTTGTCGGCGATGCGCGACCACTCGTCGATGCGTCGTGCGCCCTCCATCAGCAGCGACTCGGTGGAGATGCGGATGCGCGCGTCGATCGGCACGTCGCTCACCGGCCGATCCTCGAACGAGAAGAAGCCCTCGCGCCAGGACATCAGCTCGAACACGACGCTCTCGATCGCCTGGCGCAGGTGGCGCTCGAGCTCGCGTTGCGTCAGCACGCCGGCGAGCACCAGTCGATCACCCAGGCCCTCGCCGGCCTGCACCGGGATCGCTGCGGCGCTCGTCAGGTCGGCCGCGGTGATCTTACCCGCGGCGCGGAGGATTCGCTCGATCGACGTCGGATTGCTGCGGACGCTGGCGTAAATGACTTTCCCGCCTTCGAACAGCACGTGACCCTCGTCGTCCCGCAGGTCGGAGGTCACGCGCAGCGCGCCGGTCTTGCGGCTCAGGTCGAGCAGCTGGAAGACGTCGTGGATGCCAAGCTCGCGGAGCGGTCCCTCGATCGCCACGTCAGCCCCCCGCGCCCGCGAAGATCGCCTGCAGATCGGAGGCGGTGCGAGCGTCCCGGCGGGCGCGGACGGCGAAGTCGCCCGCCGGATCGACATCGATCACGCGGCGCCAGCGGTCGATCGCTTCGCGGAACCGCTTCTGCTCGGTCAGCAGGACTCCGTCGTAGTACAGTGCGCCCACGTGGTCGGGATCGAACCGCAGAATGCGCCCGAACGCCGTCACGGCGTCGCGCTTCTGTCCCGCGGCAAGCAGCGTCTCCCCCAGCGCGAGCAGTGCGTCGAAGTTGTACGGGTCGCGCCCGAGCAGGTCGATCAGCAGCGTGAGCGAGTCGTTCGCGCGTCCCGCGACACGACGGATGGCGGCCAGCTCCAGCGTCGCCTCGGCGTACGTCGGCACCGAGTCGAGCGCGCGCTCGAGCTCCACCTCTGCCTCGCGCGGCAGCCCGCGTGCGCGAAGCAGTCGCGCCAGGTTGTAGCGCACCACGGCGAAGTCGCCGTCCAGATCGAGGGCATGTCGGTACGCGGCGATCGCGCCCTCGTTGTCGCCCAGCGAGCGAGCGATGTCACCCGTCTTCTGATGTACGTCGGCGCGCATGGGCGCGAGCTTCCGGGCCTTGTCCAGGGCGGCGAGTGCCGCGGCCGGGTCGCCGGTATCGGCGCGCGCGGCCGCAGCGAGCATCAGCGCGTCCACCGTCGCCGGAGCGGCGAGCAGCACCTCCTCC
>JBBQYZ010000136.1:0-7164 GCA_038208205.1 Gemmatimonadales bacterium
CGTTAGTCGTCGTTCTTGCTAAATCCGCGGAACAGCTGTTAGCTGTTCGGGTCGCGCGGCCGCACGTGGGGCCGCTGGCGACCGACGATCCCCTTGAGCGCGCTCGCCGTGATCTCGCCGACGATGAGAGACTCGACGCCGTGGAGGCCGAGGCGTGCGAGCTTGCGGTTCCCGGCAAGGCGGCCGGTGGTGAACAGCGTGCCGCCGATGATGAAGGCGCCCGGCGCAGCCGTGGTGCGCACGAAGGTGGCGAGCGTCTGCAGCTTCGCGTTCGCCTGCGTGGACGAATCCTGCAGTCGCGACGCGTAGTGATCGTCGAGCGGGTGCACGAGACGGGCACCGAGCAGCACGCTGCCGGCGAGGATCGCATCCCGGTAGGTGAACAGTCCACCGCGCGCTCCGGTGCTGTCGCCCTGTGCACCGGCCGGCGCGGCACCGATGGCGAGGGCGAGCAGCGCGCCGAGCAGGTGATTCGAGGGGTGTCTCACCGGTGGTGCGTTCTGTTGTGCATGGTGATCTCCCGCGAGTGCTCGAGGTCGTTCAGGAACATCGTCTCGGCCTTGGCGCCAAGGGTGGGGTCCTCGATCACGGCGTCGAGCTCGTAGTTGATCGCGACGCCGAGCGGGTTGAAGTCCGTGGAGCCAACGCGCACCCAGCGGCCGTCGACCACGCTCGTCTTGGCGTGCATCATCGTGCCCTTCCACTCCCAGATGCGCACGCCATTGGTGAGCAGGCGGCGATAGTAGCGGCGGGTCAGGAAGGTGACCCACTTGTGATCGTTGCGGGCCGGCACGAGGATGCGCACGTCGACCCCGTCGCGTGCCGCGCCGGTGAGCGCCTCGACTTCCGACCAGCTCGGCGCGAAGTAGGCCGTCGCGATCCAGATCGTCCGCTCGGCGGAGATCGCCTGCATCTGGAGCGCGCGCGCGACGCGGAGGCGGAGCGGCTCTCCCTCCACGATGCCGACCAGTGCCGGCTCCGCGGTGGCCGGCTCGAGGTGGGCCCCGCGTGCAGCGCGGCGGGTGAGGCGATGCGAGCCGCGACGCTCGCGCTTGCGGGCGCGCTCCCACATCGTGTCGAACGCTTGCTGCATGTCGTGCGCCGCCGGTCCCTCGATGCGCACCGCGGTGTCGCGCCAGTGCCCGCGGTGCCGGCGCGTCTTGCCGACCCATTCGTTGCCGATGCCCACGCCGCCGGTGATGCCGACCGCGGAGTCCACGACGAGCAGCTTGCGGTGGTCGCGCGGGATGAGGCCGAACCAGGCGCGCCAGCCGGGCGGGCTGAACACCCGGTGTTCCACGCCGGCTTTCCTGAGCATGGCGAGAAAGCTCGACCTGATGCCGCGCATCCCGATCCAGTCGGTGAGGAGGCGGATCTTCACGCCACGCGCCGCGGCGGCGATCAGCGCGTCGCCGATCCGCTGGCCGGTCTCGTCGGAGCGGAAGATGTAGGCCTCGAGCACGATCGTCGAACGCGCCGCCCCGATCGCGGCGCACATCGTGTCGAAGGTGATCGGCCCGTCGTGCAGCAGCTCGACCTCGTTGGCACTCGAGACGTCGGCGGCCGCGATGCGCCAGAGTCCGCGCGCGAAGGCGGGGCCGGCGGGCGCGGGATCCGCCCGCCGCTCCACGGGCGACGCCGGGCCAGCGGGAGTCGCGGCCGTGCTGGTCTGGTCGGCGGGGACGGCATCCCGGGGCCGGGCCGGGGTGGGGCTCACGTTCTGCGACACTCGTACAGGTTAAGTGTCGTCGCGCTGCTCCGCATCTGTCACGACCCGCTCCAACTGCGCGAAGTCGAAGGGCTTCTGCAGCACCGGACGGCCAAGGGTGCGCCAGAGCCGGTCGCCCTGATCACCGTCGGCCAGCTCGCCAGTGACGAAGGTCACGCGCTCGGCCAGCTCGGGGCGCGCTTCCTCGATCCAGCTCATGAGCTCGAAGCCGCTCTCGGTGCCGAGCCACACGTCGATGAACAAGACGTCGGGGGCGTGTTCGGCCACGATGGCCTGTGCACCGCGCACGTCGTGCGCCAGGTGGACCGTGTGTCCGCGCCGGCCGAACCACCGCGCGACCGCGCGGCCAATCGCGACCTCGTCGTCGACGTAGAGCAGTGTCGTCATCCCACCTCGTGGTGCGGACTGCGCCCCCGCACCGCCGAGGGGCACGTCGACACAGCTGCGTCGGCGCGTCGTGCTACGGTCGTGTTGAGGCAGTTGGAGAATCGCAGGGTGGCGGTCGCGGCGATAGCCCTTGCCTCGACCCCGTCGCGCGTCATTATACGGAGATGCTCAACATCGACCTGACCGGACGCCGCGCGCTGGTCGCCGGCGTCGCCGACGACGGAGGGTTCGGCTTCGCGATCGCGAAGGCGCTCGCCGAGGCCGGCGCGACCGTGTGCGTGGGGACCTGGCCCCCGGCGCTCAACATCTTTCTCAACCTGCTGGAGCGCGGCAAGATGGACGAGTCGCGCCGCCTGAGCGACGGCTCGCTGCTGCAGTTCGAGAAGATCTACCCGCTCGACGCCGTGTACGACACGTACGACGCGATGCCCGACGACGTGCGCTCGAGCAAGCGGTACAAGGACGTGGGCGACTGCTCGATCGACGGGCTGGCCTCGCGACTCGTCGCCGACTTCGGCGAGCGGCCGCTCGACATCCTGGTGCACTCGCTCGCCAACGGTCCGGAGGTCAAGCGGCCGCTGCTCGAGACGAGCCGCCAGGGCTACCTCGGTGCGGTGAGCGCCAGCGCCTACTCGCTCGTGTCGATGGTCGCGCGCCTCGGCCCCCTCATGCGTGCTGGCGGTGCCGTGTCATCGCTCACCTACATGGCGAGCGAGCGGGTGATCAATGGCTACGGCGGCGGCATGTCGAGCGCCAAGGCGGCGCTCGAGAGCGACACGCGCACGCTGGCCTTCGAGGCGGGGCGGAAGTGGGGCGTGCGCGTCAACACCGTGAGCGCCGGCCCCTTCGCGTCGCGCGCCGCCAGCGCGATCGGCATCATCGAGAAGATGGTGGACTACGTGGGACGGAACGCGCCGCTGAGCGACCACCTCACCGCCGACGAAGTCGGCGCGGTGACGGCCTTCCTCTGCTCCCCGATGGCGAGCGGCATCACGGCGACCACGGTGTACGTGGACAAGGGGTACCATGCCATGGGGATGGCGGTGGAACAGTAGGAAGTGTGGGGTGAGAAGTGGGAGGTGACGGCAATCGCTCACTTCCCACCCTCACTTCCCACCTCTCACTTCCCACCCATCACGGCACTTGGTTCTCCTCCATCACCACCTCCCGCTTCGGCATGTCCACCGCCTTGGGCACGATCTCCGGCTGACCCGCGGCGCGGAGGGTGGCGTTGATCTTCGGGAGCGCGCCGTCGAGAGCGTGGTGCATGCGCGCCAGCTCGCCATCGAGCTGGGTCGCGAGCTGACGAAACACGGTGGTCGTCTGCTCGGTCGGCCGCGCCTCGGCGCCGCCAGCCACGCCGCCGAGCGCGGCGATCTTGTTGTTGAGACGGATGGGGTAGTTGAGCGGGTCCTGGCCGCTGCGGTTCTTCGTCTGGTAGAGCGAATCCTCGACACTCGCCAGCTCGACGCGTAGCGGGTCAGCCATCGCGCGGAACTGCGACTGCGGTGCGCCGGTCAGCTTTCCCTCCCGGTCGGCGAGCTGCGCACGCACGTTGCGGATCAACTTGACCGCGTCGTTCGCCTGGCTGGTGCGCGTGCTCACCTGCTGGAGGAAGGCGAACTGCGCGTCGAGGTCGGCCTGCGTGGCGCCGGTGCGCGGATCCTTCCGGAGGGCGAACCGCTCACTACCGATTGGCTGGCCGTCGACGAGCAGGCGGACCTGGTAGGTGCCCGGCGGTGCAGTGGGACCCTGGGTGCCGGCGCCCCACATGATCAGCCCCTCGAAGCTCGAGACGTCGGGGTAGCGCATGTTCCATGGGAAGCTGTTGATCCCCGCACGGTTCGGCACGCGTGGCGGAGGGGGCGTGCGGATCGGACCCTCGTCATCCTCGCCCCCGCCCTGCTGCGCGCCGGCGCCCGCCGCGTCGCTCGTGCGGCGCACCATCCGCTCGGCGCTGTCGACCGGAATGCCGGCGGCGCGCAGCGAGTCGATGCGCGAGCGCATGTGGCCCGCACGCGTCACCGAATCTGCGGCGGAGGACGAGTCCTGCCGGCTCGTGAACGAGCGGATGAGCGTGCCGCGCGCGTCGAGGAACTGCAGCGTCACCTCGCGGTCCGCGCGCTTGAGCCAGTAGTTCACCACCGGCCCGCCGCTCGGACTCGACGCGGTGGGGTGCACCGGCGGCGGTGCGTTGGGGGCCGCCGCGGCCGCGCCCCCACCGCCACGACGACCGCCGGCAAAGCTCACCCGGTAGGCGTCGCGCGAGCGGAACAGGTGCGCCTCGCTCGCGGTCACCGAGGGGGAGAGCTGTCGCAGCGGCGACAGGTCGTCGATGATCCAGAAGCTCCGCCCATGGGTCGCCGCGATCAGGTCTCCTTCACGCACGGCCAGGTCGTGCACCGGCACCGGCGGGAGGTTGAGCTGCAGCCGCTGCCAGCTCGCTCCATCGTTCGGCGAGAACCAAACGCCGCGCTCCGTGCCCGCGTACAGGAGTCCCTGCTTCTCGGGATCCTCGCGAATGGTGCGCGTGAACTCGGTGTTCGCGATGCCGGCGTCGATGCGCGTCCAGCTCGCGCCGTAGTTCGTGGTCTTCCACAGGTACGGGCGCATGTCGTCGAGCTGGAACCGGTTGGCGGCGACGTAGGCGGTGCCGGCCGCGAACTGGCCGGGCTCGATGATCGAGACGCGAGTGAATGGCGCCATGTCGCGCGGCGTCACGTTCTGCCACGTCTTCCCGTTGTCGCGCGACACATGCACGAGCCCGTCGTCGCTCCCCGCCCACAGCACGCCCTGCTGCTTCGGCGACTCGGCGAAGGCGAAGATCACCCCGTAGTACTCCACCGACGTCTGATCCTTGGTGAGCGGTCCGCCGGAAGGCCCGAGGGTCCTGGGGTCGTTGCGGGTGAGGTCGGGTGAGATCACCTGCCAGCTCTGTCCGTCGTTCGTCGTACGGTGCACGTAGTTGGAGGTGGCGTACAGCACGTTCGGGTTGAACGACGAGAGCACGATCGGGAATGTCCACTGGAAGCGGTACTTGAGATCCACTGCCGAGTGGCCCATCGGGTTGTCGGGGTACGGGTTGATGTTGCGCGTCAGTCCCGTGCGCATGTCCTTGCGCGTGAGCAGTGCGCCGTAGCTTCCCGCGTAGACGATGTCGGGGTTATCGGCGCGCGCCGCGATGTAGCCCGACTCGCCGCCACCGGCCTCCTCCCAATCATTGATGTCGATGCCCCCCGCCTTGCGGCTCGGGCCGCACAGCGTGCTGTTGTCCTGCTGCGCGCCGCACACGTGGTACGGGAAGTGGTTCGTGGTGGTCACGTGGTAGAACTGCGCCGTCGCGAAGTCCTCGTCGCTCCAGGTGCGCCCGCCGTCGGCCGAAACGCTCGCGCCGCCGTCGTCGCCCTCGATCATCCGGCGGTTGTCGTTGGGGGCGATCCAGAAATCGTGGCTGTCGCCGTGCGGAATCCCGCGCACCGGCCGGAAGGTCTTGCCGCCGTCGGTGGACTTCTGAAAGGACACGTTGTTCACGTAGACGACGTTCGTGTCCTTGGGGTCGGCGTGGATCTTGGTGTAGTACCAGGCGCGCTGCCGCAGCGAGCGGTCGGCGTTGGTGCGCGCCCAGGTCGCGCCGGCGTCGTCGGAGCGGTAGACGCCCCCCGAATCGGCCTCGATGATGGCGAACACGCGGTTGGGGTTCGCGCCGGAGATCGAGAGCCCGATGTTGCCGAAGATGCCACCAGGCATGCCGGGCGCGTGGCTGATGTCGCGCCACGTGTCACCGCCGTCGGTGCTCTTGAAGACGCCGCTGCCCGCGCCGCCGGAGACGAGCGTCCACGGGGTGCGGCCCGCCTGCCAGAAGGCGGCGTACAGCACGTTCGGGTTGGCGGGGTCCATCACGAGGTCACTCGCGCCGGTGGAGTCGTTCCGGAAGAGGATCTTGGCCCAGCTCCGGCCACCATCTCTGCTCCGATAGATGCCACGGTCGGGCGTAGGCGCCCACACGTTCCCCTGCGCCGCCACGTAGACGACGTCGGGGTTGGTGGGATGCACGCGCACGCGCGCGATCTGTCTGGTGAGCTGCAGGCCGAGCGAGGTCCAGGTCTTTCCCGCGTCGATGGACTTCCACACGCCGTCGCCATGGGAGACGTTGCCGCGGATGGGGTACTCGCCGCCACCCACGTACACCACGTCGGGGTTCGAGGCCGAGACGGCGACCGCGCCGATCGTGCCGCCGAAATACCTGTCGGTGATCGGCGCCCACGACTGTCCGCCGTCGAGCGACTTGAACACCCCGCCGCCGACGGTGCCCATGTAGTACTCGTTGGGGCGCGCCGCGCTGCCGGTGACGGCAACGCTGCGTCCACCGCGAAAGGGACCGAGCTCGCGCCAGCGGAGCGAGTTGAGCGCGGTCGTGTCGAGCGGTGCCGAGGCAGCGCGCAGGGCGGGTTGGTCGAGCGGGATGCTCGGACGGGCGTCGTTCGGGCGCGCCGGGGGCGTCAGCGGGCGCTGCGCGCCCAGCAGCGGGGGCGCGAGAAGCGCGGGTGCGAGAATCACGGGCGCGAGGAGCAGGGCGCGCGCGGCGACGATGCGCAGGGACGGGCGGATCACGGTCGAACCTCCGACGGGCGATGAGTTGGTCAGCACGCCGAAGTAGCGCGCGGCGCGGGCGGCTCGCAAGTGGCGGCACGCGACGAGGCCCGCGAGAGATCTCGCGGGCCTCGCCACCGGCGTCGAGCGCCGGTGTGCTCCGTCCGTCGTGCGCGGCAGTGCTACTGCGCCACGCGCATCTCGGATTCGTCCTTCACACAGCCGGTCGTGCCGTCGCTGAAGGTCGCGATGTGGTAGCCCGAGCGACAGGTGATCTCGTCGTTCGAGCGCGCGGCGGGATCGAGCTGGGTCGGAGCCGACGGGGAATCGCTGCAGGCGGCGAGCGCGAGCGTGCCGGCGGCGGCGAGCAGGAGGCGGAGGCGCATCGGGGACCTCGAGTCGGTTGTTCTGGATGTCGCGGCTGGAGTCGTCATCGGCCTCCGCGGTCGCGTCGTGAG
>JBBQYZ010000137.1:0-7163 GCA_038208205.1 Gemmatimonadales bacterium
CCGAGCATCGAGAAGTTGAGCGAGTCCGCCTCCTGATTGAAGCGCACGTTGTTCTCGAGGATCGCGCTGCCACGGCGCAGCATCAAGCCGGTCGATGCCGAGCCAGTGAAGGCGACCGAATCCTGGCAGCCCAGGTGGGCGAGCAGGTCGCCCGCACTACCGCAGATCAGCTGGAAGGTGCCGGCGGGAAGGATGCCGGACGACACCATCGCCCTGGCGACCGCCTCGGTCAGGAAGCTCGTGACGGTGGCGGGCTTCACGATGCTCGGCACGCCGGCGAGAAATGAGGTGGCGAACTTCTCGAGCATGCCCCATACGGGGAAATTGAAGGCGTTGATCTGCACCGCGACCCCTTCCATCGGCACGCAGATGTGGCGGCCGATGAAGGAGCCGCCCTTGCTGAGCGCCTCGGGCCCCCCATCCACGAAGTAGGTCTCGTCGGGAAAGTCGCGTCGTCCTCGGCTCGCGTAGGCGAACAGGGTGCCGAAACCGCCGTCGATGTCGATCCACGAGTCGCCCCGGGTCGCACCGGTCCAACTCGACACGCGATAAAAGTCCTCCTTCCGCGCCGTGAGATGCTGCGCCAGCGCCTTCAGCATGCGCGCACGCTGATGGAAGGTCAGGCGCCTCAGCGCGGGGCCGCCCACCGTGCGGCCGTAGTGCAGCATCGCCTTGAAGTCGAGGCCCTCGCTGCTCGCGACGGCGACCTCCTCGCCTGTCACCGCGTGGTGGAGCGTCGTTCCCTGTCCCGTTCCATCCACCCACTCGCCAAGCGCGTAGTTCTGCAGGCGCATCACTTGATCTCCTTCCAGGTCTTGTAGCTCACGGTCTGCGCCGCCCGTTCCGCCGGCACCTCACGCAGCGGCTCGACGGCGCGTAGCGAGGCGTGCAAGCGGGCGGGCAGCGCTCGATAGAGCGCCGTACCCTCCGTCTTCCAGGCCAGCAACTCGTCGCTCACGTCCTTCACGATCCTGGCCGGGTTGCCCACAACGACCTTCCGCTCCGGGATCTGCATCCCGGCCGGCACGAAGCAGAGTGCGCCGACGATCGAGCCTGCGCCCACCACGGCGTTGTCCATCACCACGGCGTTCATGCCGATCAACGCGTTGGCCCCGATGCGCGCGCCGTGAACGACCGCGCCGTGACCGATGTGCGCACCGCGCTCGAGCAGCACGGTGACGCCCGGGAACATGTGCACCGTGCAGCTCTCCTGTACGTTGCAGCCGTCCTCGATCACGATCCCACCCCAGTCGCCACGAATCGCCGCGCCCGGTCCCACGTACACGTCGCGCCCGATGACGACGTTGCCGGTGACGGCGGCATTCGGGTGAATGAACGACGACGCGTGCACCACGGGGACGAAGTCGTCGAATGCGAACACGTTCGCCATCTACACCCGCTCCAGGATCGTGGCCATCCCCTGGCCCACGCCCACGCACATGGTCGCGAGCGCATAGCGGCCTCCGGTGAGCGCGAGCTGGTGCGAGGCGGTGAGGAGCAGCCGCGCGCCGCTCATGCCGAGTGGATGCCCGAGCGCGATGGCGCCGCCATTCGGGTTCACACGCGCATCGTCGTCCGAGAGGCCGAGCTCACGTACGCAGGCGAGCGACTGCGCGGCGAAGGCCTCGTTCAGCTCGATCACGTTGACCTGACCCAGCGTGATCCCCGCCAGCTCCAGCACGCGCCGAGTGGCCGGAACGGGACCGATGCCCATGAAGCGGGGCTCGACGCCCACGACAGCGGTGGCGACGATCCGGGTCATCGGCGCCACGCCGATCTCGCGCGCGATGCGCTCGTTGCCGACGAGCAGCGCCGCGGCGCCGTCGTTGAGGCCAGACGAGTTGCCAGCGGTCACGGAGCCCTTGCCATCGGCACGGAATACACACTTCAGCTTCGCCAACGTCTCGGCGGTGGTGTCGGGTCGGATGAACTCGTCGGTCTCCACCAGCCGGGTGGCGCCCTTCTTCGACGCGACCTCGATCGAGACGATCTCCGGCGCGAAGCGGCCGGCGGCGCGCGCGCGCGCTGCCTTCTGCTGCGAGCGCGCCGCGAAGGCATCCTGGTCGTCGCGGCTGACACCATACTGCTCAGCGACGTTCTCCGCCGTCTGGCCCATCGAGTCCACACCGTAGCGCTCGCGCAGCACGGGATTGATGAAGCGCCAGCCGAGGCTCGTGTCGAACAGCTCGATGTCGCGTGCGAAGGGCTTCGAGGCCTTGCTCATCACGTACGGCGCCCTCGTCATGTTCTCGACGCCACCGGCGACGTACAGGTCGCCCTCGCCGAGCTTCACCGACCGCGCCGCATTGGCCATCGCGCTCATGCCGGACGCACAGAGCCGATTGACCGTCTCGCCGGGAACGCTCGTCGGCAGACCGGCGAGCAGGGCCGCCATGCGCGCGACGTTGCGGTTGTCCTCGCCGGCCTGGTTGGCGCAGCCGAGAATGACGTCGGTGACACGCGCTGGGTCGAGCGATGGATGACGCGCGATGAGCCGGCTGATGACATGCGCCGCCATGTCGTCGGCCCGCACCTCGCTCAGCTGCCCGCCGATGTTGCCGACGGCAGTGCGAACACCGTCGAGGATAAATGCCTCGGTCGTCATGATGTCGATTCGGTCTGGTGCTTCTGTGGCGTGCGGTAGACGGTGCCCTTGAACAGGGCGACACAGGTCCCGTCCTGGCGTGCGACAGTGACGCGATAGAATCCGAGCCGGCCGCCAGCGCTCTCCTCCTCTGCCACCGCGATCAGCTCGTCGTCCACCTGGACGGCGACCGGGTACGAGATCGCGTTGTCCACGCTGACGGTGACGTGGCCGTTGGTGTTCGATGCGAACGCCAGCGCGCTGTCGGCGAGCGAGTAGACGATCCCGCCATGTGCTACCCCGAAGCCGTTCACCATGTCTTCGCGCACGCGCATCCGCAGCGTGCAGGCACGCGGACGGATCGCCACGACCTGGACGCCCAGCCAGGCGCTGAACCGGTCCTGCGCGAGCATCGCCGCCGTGATCGCCTCGGCCTGGGCCTGGTCCTCATCCGCGGTGTTCACGAGAGGAGCCGCTCCCCTGCGCGCACACGGCGCCGCAGCAGCACGCTCGGGCGATAGCGGTCCTCGCCGTATTCCGCCTGCAGCGACTCCAGCCGCGCGAGCACCGTCGCCGCGCCGATCTCATCGCCCCAGGCAAGCAGTCCTTTCGGATAGTTCACGCCCTTCGTCATCGCGATCTCGATGTCTCGCGGACTGGCGACGCGCAGATGCACGGCGTCCACCGCTTCGTTGACCAGCATCGCCAGCACCCGGTCGACGATCGCTCGTCCGAGCGTCTCGTCGCGCGTCGGCTCCGGCTTCACCGCGGCCGGACGGTAGTCGTAGTAGCCGCGCCCGCGTTTGCGGCCGTACATCCCGGCGTCCACCAGTCGTCGCTGGGTGAGCGCAGGCCGGTAGCGCGGGTCATAGAAGAAAGCGGCGAACACGCTCTCGGTCACCGCGTAGTTGACGTCGTTGCCGATGAAGTCCATCAGCTCGAAGGGCCCCATGCGGAATCCGCCGAGGTCGCGGAGTGCCCAGTCGATCGTCGCCGCGTCGGCCACACCCTCCTCGAGCAGCCGGAGGGACTCGCCGTAGAACGGCCGTGCGATCCTGTTGACGATGAATCCCGGCGTATCCGTCGTCACGACAGTCGTCTTTCCCCAGCCGTCCACCAGGGCGCGCGCGGAGTCGACCACGATGGCGTCGGTGGTGATGGCCGGCACGATCTCCACGAGCGGCATCAGCGGCGCGGGATTGAAGAAGTGCATGCCGATGACGCGCCCGGGAACGCGCGCTCCGCCGGCGATCGCCGCGACCGACAACGACGACGTGTTGGTCGCCAGCACGCAGTCGTCGCGCACCACCTGCTCCAGACCGGTGAACAGCTCCTGCTTGACATCGAGCCGCTCGCGAACCGCCTCGACGACGAGCCCACAGCGTTCATACGCGCCACAGCCCGCAGCCAGATCGCCGGCGTCAGCGATGCGGGCGAGAATCGCCGCTGCACGCGCCGACTCGAGCCGACCCTTCTCCACGTCCCTCTCCAACGTCTTGCCGATCGAGGCTCGCGCGCTCGCGACTGCGGCGGCGTTCACGTCGCCAAGGATCACGTCGTGTCCCGCGGCAGCGGCCACCTGCGCGATCCCACTCCCCATCGCGCCCGCCCCCACGACCCCGACCGACATCCGCACGTCGAGCACGTCAGCGCCCCTGAAAGCGCGGAGGGCGCTTCTCGGTGAAGGCGCGCACCCCTTCGGCATAGTCGGCGCTGCGCCCTGCCTCACGCTGCAACGACTCCTCGAGCGCGAGCTGCGCGTCGAGATCGTTGGCGAACGCCGCGTTGAAGCCCCGCTTGGCGAGACCGAGGCCCCGGGTCGGCATGTCCGCAAGTCGCTTGGCGAGGGCGAAGCTCGCGTCGGCGAGCGCGCCGCCGGCAACGACGTCGTAGACCAGTCCCCACTCGCGAGCCCGTTCAGCGGTCAGCTTGTCTCCCAGCATCGTGAGCGCGGCGGCGCGCTGGAGCCCGACGATGCGCGGCAGGATGAAGGTCCCGCCGCTGTCCGGGATCAGCCCCACACGAGCGAAGGACTGGATGAACGTCGCCTCGGTTGCCGCGAGCACGATGTCGCACGCGAACGCGAGGTTCGCACCCGCTCCCGCTGCGACGCCGTTGACTGCGCACACCACCGGTTTCTCGAGGGTGCGGATCGCGCGCACGATCGGGTTGTACTGGTCGCGCACGACGTCACCCAGATCGGGCGCGGGACGCCCCTCCACAGGCTGCACCGCTGAGAGGTCCTGGCCCGCGCAGAAGGCGCGGCCGCTGCCCGTGAGCAGGACGGCGCGGACCGTGTCATCGGTCGCCGCGCCCCGCAGCTCGGCAATCAGCTCATCGGCCATCGGAGCGTTGAAGCTGTTGAGGACGTCCGGGCGGTTCAGCGCGATGACGAGCACGCCGTCACGACGGTCGACGAGGAGGTACCGGGGCATGAGATCCAGGGGATGGGTCGGCCGAGCCAGATAAAGATATGGCTCGTGACTCCCGTCCGGCATGCGAATCGTCGACATGAGTGAATGGGCACGAGGCTGGCATCGCCATGCGACCGCTCCCCTTCATTCCGACCGCAGGCCACCTTTGAGGGAGCGGCCCGGTGGCCGCGGCAGAACGATCACCCGGTTCCCATGACGCACGCCGCACGTCCCAAGAATCGCCGCACCTCCAGCGCACCCGTCGACCCACGGTTCGACTGGCGCCGCATCGCGTACACCGTGCTTGTCTCGCGCGCCCTCGACGATCTCGAGGAGGCGACCAACCGCAATCGGGCGTCGGTACCGAGAGAGCATCTCGTGCTGTACCAGTTCTCCGCGCGCGGCCACGACGTGGGACAGGCGATCCTGGGCTCGCTGATCGACCGAGTCCACGACTGTGCCGGAGCGTACTACCGCTCTCGCCCTCTGCTGCTCGCGCTCGGCCTCCCGATCGATGATGCGCTCGGCAGTCCGCTCGGGCGGGCCGGAGGATTCAGCGACGGTCGCGACATCGGCGTCGTCTGCAATCTGCCGGGCTGGAAGGGGCCAACCGTGCTCCCGATGGCCGGCGATGTCGGCTCGCAGTACACGCCGACAGCTGGTTGGGCGCAATCGATCCAGTACCACCGCGACGTGCTCGCTGCACACGACTGGGACGGCGCGATCGCCGTTGCCCTCGGGGGCGAGGCGTCGGTGGCGACGAACGGGTTCTGGTCGGCGCTGACGATGGCGACGACCCTGAAGCTCCCGATGTTGTTCTACATCGAGGACAATGGGCTGGGCATCTCGGTGCGGAGCGACATGCAGACACCGGGAGCCAACATCGCGGCCAACCTCGCGTCGTTCGGCAACCTGTTCCTGCGCGACGGCGATGGCTGCGATCCGGGGGTGGCTGCTGGCCTGATCGCCGAGTGTGTCGAGCACGTCCGCGGCGGTGGCGGCCCGGCGCTCGTTCGCCTCACTGTGCCGCGGTTGAGCAGTCACTCCGGTCCCGACAATCAGCGAGGTTATCGCACTGACGAGGAGATCACCGTCGACACGGCTCGCGATCCCCTTCCCCGGTTGCGGAGCCAGCTCGTTCCCGGCTTCCTGAGTGAGTCGGAGTGGACGGAGCTCGAGGCGGAGGTCGCCCGCGACGTGGAGGGGGGCCTCCAGTCGGCGCGGTCACGGCCCGCACCCGACCCGGCGGCGGTCAAGCGTTTCGTATACGCCGAGGAGCGGCGCGACGGAGACATCACGGCGTTCGGCGGGCTGACGGCGGCCGAGCGTCAGCTGTTGGGCGAGGGACATCGATCAGCCGCGACCGAGGGCGACGTCGTCCGGCTGGCCGAGGCGGTGCGCCGCACGCTCGCCTCCGAGCTTGCGGCCAACCCGAAGCTGGTAGTGTTCGGAGAGGACGTCGGTCGCAAGGGCGGCGTGCACCTCGTGACCGAGGGCCTCCAGAAGAAGTTCGGCTCGACGCGCGTGTTCGACACCAGCCTGTCAGAGGAGGGGATCATCGGGCGAGCGGTCGGGATGGCCGTCAGCGGCCTCGTCCCAGTCGCCGAGATTCAGTTTCGCAAGTATGCGGACCCTGCACACGAGCAGCTCAACAATACCGGGACGATGCGGTGGCGCACTGCGAACCAGTTCGCGGCGCCCATCGTGGTGCGCATGCCGGGAGGGTTCGGCAAGGATGTCGGCGACCCCTGGCATTCGCTGAGCGGCGAGGTAGCCTGGGCGCACGCGTTAGGCTGGCAGGTGGCGATGCCCTCGAACGCCGCCGACGCCGTCGGCCTGCTGCGCGCCGCGATGCGCAGCGCCAACCCGACGATCTTCTTCGAGCACCGGTCGCTGCTGATGACCAGCGACGGAAGCGCCCGCTATCCGGGCGACGACTACGTGCTGCCGTTCGGCCTCGCCAACACCCTGCGGCAGGGTGACGGCATGACGGTGGTGACCTGGGGTGCCATGGTGCACCGATGCCTCGACGCGGCGGATCGGTTCAGCGGCGACGTCGACCTGCTCGACCTCCGGACGATCATGCCCTGGGATCGCGACGCGGTGCTCGGGTCGGTTCGGCGGACGGGGAAGTGCCTCATCGTGCACGAGGACACCACGACCGC
>JBBQYZ010000138.1:0-7159 GCA_038208205.1 Gemmatimonadales bacterium
GAACAAGCCGAAGGAGCGCGGTGGGCCCGGGTGCGAGGGAGTGATCTGGCCGCCGCGCGACGGGTCGAGCAGCCCCTATCCGTCGTCGGCGCCGCGGCGGTCCTCGGGGGGAACGATGGCCGCGCCCCCGAACGATGCGCCCTTCTCGACCGAGCCGCCGCCGTTCGACGATTCGCCGCCGCACGACGACGACGACCTGCCGTTCTGAGTGGTGCGTGATGGGTGCTGGGTGACTGCGCGATACGCTCACCCCCCACCCACCACCGTCTTGTTCAGAGAATCGCCCGGATCCACCCCCCGTCCACGGGGATCGACGCGCCGGTGGTGTAGCTGGCGCGCTCCGAGGCGAGGAACGCCACCGTCGCCGCAAATTCTGCGGGCTCGCCGAGCCGCGCCATCGGGATCTGCCCCTCCCACACCCCGCGCTCGACGTCGGGCGTGGTGCCGCGGAGGGAGGCGTTGCGTTCCGCGAGGTCAACCACGCGCTGAGTGCGCGTATAGCCGGGCATCACGTTGTTCACCGTGATGCCGAGGGCCGCCACCTCGTTCGCCAGTGTCCGCGCGAACCCCGTCACTGCGGCGCGCACGCTGTTGGACAGGATCAGGTTGTCCACCGGCTGCTTCACGGCGATCGACGTGACGTTGATGATCCGTCCCCACCGCCGCTCCTTCATCCCCGGCAGCACGGCGCGCGTGAGCTCCACGACGCTGAACAGGTTCTGGCGCACCGCCGCGTCCCACGCCTCCGCCGAATGCGTCTCGAAGGGGCCGGCCGGCGGCCCGCCGGAGTTCGTCACCAGCACGTCGACGCGGCCGAAGGCGCGCATCGCGGCCTCCGACACTCGCGCCACGTCGGCCGCCTGCGAGAGGTCGGCAGCCACCGCCTCCACCCGCACACCGGTCTCGGCGCGAATCGCGTCGGCCGTCTCGCGCAGTGCAGCAGCGCCGCGCGCGCAGAGCACGAGGTGCGTGCCCTCGCGCGCGAGCTCCTCCGCCACCGCACGGCCGAGCCCTCGACTCGACGCGGCGACGAGGGCGACCTTTCCCTTCAACCCGAGGTCCACGCTACTTCCGGTGGAAGTACGTGTCGGTCCCGTCGAGCCAGTCCTGGCGCGGCGGGCTGAAGATGTCCACGTCGAGAGTGTCTTCCAGCGCTCGCGCCTCGTGCGGCACGTTCGATGGAAGGTGCAGCACCTCGCCAGCGCGCACGATCACTTCCTGCGCGCGGTCGGCGCCGATCCAGAAGTGCAGCGCGCCCGAGAGGATGTAGGTGAGCTGCTCGTTGTGGTGCGAGTGCTGCGGCACCACCGCATCCTTCTTGAGGTAGACGTGCGCGAGCATCATCGCGTCGCCGGTCACCAGCTTGCGCGAGATGAGGTCGGTGACGCGCTCCTCGGGTAGGTCGGACCAGCGGACGTGTCGGACGGGCGAGTCGCTCATGAGGAATCGAGAGGGTGCGATGGTGGAGTGAGTCGACGCGGAAACGTCGTACGCGTTCTCCGGTCGCGCTACGCCGGCGATGCTGGTGCGCGTCGGCCCCGCCGGCCCCGCCGGCCGTCGCCGCGGGATTCGCCGCGCTCGTCGCGCCGCCGCGCCACCTCGAGCCCGGTGAGGCAGGCCGCGAGCCACACCCCGCCGGCGGCCAGCCCGCTCACCACGTCGCTGAAGTAGCGCTCGCCCAGGTACAGTCGCCCGAAGCTTGTGGCAACCACGAGCAGCGCCGCGGCCGCGACGACGGCCATCCCGCTGCGTCGACCTGGCGCGAGCAGCACGACGAAGTACGCGATCATCCCGAACCCCACGAGGGCGCCGAGCGCCTGGCCGCTCGGTGTCCCCATGTTGATCGCGCCCGTCTCGGCGACGATGCCGTGCGGATGGGCGTAGAAGTGCTTCACCGCCAGGTCGAGCAGCCCGGCGCCCACGAGCGAGCCTGTCCATCCGACGAAGGGCAGCCACCCGCGCCGCGGTGCGAGGAGCACCGACAGGGTCAGGCCTGGAACGGCCAGCGCCGGGAAGCTCGCCAGGCTGCTCACCGCGCGCCAGAACGCGTCGCCGGCCGGCGTGGCAGCGGCACGAAGGGCGTGCGTCAGCGCGAGGTCGAACTCGGGAACCGCGTCGCGCGCGAGCAGCGCCCGTGCCACCGCGCCGAAGATCACGAGCGCGACGAAGCTCAGCCCCAGTCCGAGCGTGAGATTGAGGCCGAGATAGTCGCCGGCCGTAAAGCGGCGGAACATGAAAGCGCGCGCCCGGGGCGAGTGCGCGCCCAGCCAACGCAGCGGCGCGGTGGCGAGGACGCGGTGCCAGAGTGAGCCCTCGGCGCGCCAGGCCGCGTCGCTCTCCTCCACGAGCCAGCCGCCCGCCATCGCGACCACCGCCAGCACGCCGAGTCCGAGGGTAATGACGAGCGCCCCACGGGCCAGGCCGGCCCCGAAGGCGGGTGGATGCTGGCCGAAGAAGTATCCCACCCCGCAGAACACCGCCGACCAGGCCGCGGCCCCAATGAGGTTGAACACGGTGAACCGCGCGAGGCTCATCGTGGACAGCCCGGCGAGCGGCGAGATGAGCATGCGCGCCACGGGGACGAAGCGGCCGATCACCACCGCACTGCCCCCGTGCCGGTCGAAGAACCCGCGCGTGCGGGCGAGCACGGTGGGGTTCACCCGACGCGAATGTCGTTCGAAGAAGCTGCCCCCGCGCCGCCCCGCGATGAACGCGACAGTGGTCCCTGCGGTGGCGGACACCGTGGAGACGAGGAAGATCACGGCGAGCGACAGGTGCCCGCGCGCCGCGAACGCCGCGGCGGTGACGAGGGTGGTATCCGTGGGGAAGGGGATCGCGAGCCCTTCCGCGAAGATGAACAACCCGACGATCAGATAGCCGTACTCGCCGATCCATCGCCCAAGGTGATCGATCATGCGGCGCGCGCGAGGGAAGGCATGAGATGAAGTAAGGAGTCGGCGGGCCGGGTGGAAGTGCGCCGGCGGTACCGTGGACTCGCTCGCGGCCCGCTACCCCTGACGGCCTCGGCGGCCGCAACCGATATTCGTCGGCGCGGACTCCCGCTGTTCTCGAGCCATGGCCGTTGCAACCCGGCCGCCGCACCCACCGTAGGAGACGCATGCAACACATCCCCGTGATCCTGGGGCAACCGCCCTCCGGCCCACTCGCGCCCGGCGCCACCATCGTGACCAGGCGCGCGCTCGACGGCACGCCCGTCACCGCGCAGGAGGTGTCCGGCCTGCTCGCCCGCAAGAAGGCGCTGTCGGACCAGATCATCTCCGCCACCGAGCGGCGCACTGAAGCCTCGAGCGCGTTGCGGCGAGCGACCGGCGCCGACCGGGTCGGCCTGGAGCAGCGCATCGGCGTGCTCGACGCGCGCATCGCGCGGCTCGAAGCCGACATCGACGAGACCGGTCAGCGGCTGGCGAATCCGCAAGCCGCCCTCATCGCGAGCCGCGCGGATCCGGTCTTCGGATGGGGTCCGAACACGGCGAACCGCCTTGTGGACAATCTCGCGCCGATCTCGATCGTGTTCACGCTGTTCGTCCTGTGTCCCATCGCGCTCTCCATCTCGCGCATCTTCTGGAAGCGCGGCTCCCTGCCGCGCACGGCTGGCACCGACCGGGAAACGGTGCAGCGACTCGAGCGCATGGAGCAGTCGATGGATGCCATCGCGATCGAGATCGAGCGCGTCTCGGAGGGACAGCGCTTCGTCACGCGGTTGATGTCGGAAGGCAGGGGCGGTGCGCTCGGCGCCGGCGTGCCGGCGATGGATCCGATCCGCGTGCCACAGGCGGAGCGAGCGCGGGTCTGAGTGATTCTCGAGTCCGTCGTGCGATTGCGAGCATCGCTCAGACGCTCCAGCTGAGCGCCAGGAGCTCGGCGTCGGACAGCGTGCGCCAGCTCTCCGGGTAGTCGCGGACTCGCCGCACCGCCGCATCGCTCGCGAAGATCAACGAGAGCCCGCGCCGGCGGTCGTACTCGGAGAAGGCCTGCTCATAGGCGTGCCACCGCGTACCCTCTGCATCCGCGAAGTGGCGCGTGTCCCCTGCCGAGTCGTCTCGACTCGAGACACGGAGGCGCTTCTGATGATCGGTCACGACACTGGGTTCACGAAGCGGTGCCAGGGATGGTCATGTCGTCGAACGTCTAAGCTCGCTCGCGCCGCGCCCGTGGTCAATCGTCGCGTCGACTTTCACCGCGAACGGGCTCCCTCGGGCGTCGCTGCCCTCGTGCCGTCCAGTGGTGCCCACCCTCTGACTGTCATCGTTCGATGTCCTCGTGCTTCGCCGATCACTTCTCCGCCGCGGCCTCCGATTACGCACAGTACCGTCCGCGGTATCCGCGGGTCCTGTTCGAGTGGCTCGCGGCAACTGCTCCCGCGCTCGACCGGGCCTGGGACTGCGGAACGGGCAGCGGCCAGGCGGCCATCGCTCTCCGGCACCGGTTCGCGCACGTCGTCGCCAGTGACCCGAGCGTCGCGCAGCTCGCGAGTGCGGCGCGCGCGCCAGAGGTCGAGTATCTCTCGATGGTGGCTGAACGGTGCGCGTTGCGAGACCGCTGCGTCGACATCGTGACCGTCGCACAGGCGCTCCACTGGTTCGACCGGCTGGCGTTCTTTCATGAAGTCCACCGCGTGCTGCGGCCGAACGGGCTGCTCGCCGTCTGGAGCTATGGCCTCTTCCAGGTCGACGCTGCCGTCGATCCGGCGATCGGGCGCTTCCATACCCGAACCATCGGACCCTACTGGCCGGCCGACCGCGCGCTGGTGGACGCCGGATATGGGGGAATCGACTTTCCGTTCACCGAGCTGCCGGCCCCGCGATTCACGATGGAGGCGCGGTGGACTCTCGAGCAGCTCGCCGGCTATCTCTCCACCTGGTCGGGGGTACGCCGCTATCGCGCCGAGCGCGGGGCCGATCCGGTGGCGCCGTTCGTCGACGCCTTGCGGGCCTGGTGGGACGAGGGCGGCGCACCGCGGGCGCGCCGGATCGAATGGCCTCTCGCGGTCAGGGCGGGCCGGCTCTCGTGAAGCGCGCGCCGGTGGAAACGTTGTGCGCGGTCGGTCGTCCTCTCTCATGAAGGGAGCGACGGTCCTGGCCTGCGTCCGTGAGTGATCCGGGTCGCACATTTTTTGTGGCATCCTGCGAAAAGCGTTGCCATTTGCACGACTCGGTCGTCACTGCCCAACGGTCGCTCCGACCGAACGGTGCGGTCGAATCGGCCGAATCGCTCCGAACGCCCACCGATTCGCGGTCACACTGACCTGAGCACGACGGTCGCCGCGGATGGCCTTCCCGTTGCCCTAGTGGATGACTTTCGTGTTCGCATCTCGCCGCATGGCGGGGCGCCGACGGACCGTCCTTCCACGAGACCCGACATGCGTTCCCGTCTTCTTGTTCCGACCCTCGTGGCCACCTTCGCCGCCGCGGCCGGGTGTGCGGCCGACGCGACGGCACCCGATCGACTCGCGCCGCCGGAGCGCGCCGCCAGCGCGCGTGTGCCCGAGGTGCGGGGCGACCCGCGCACTCCGGGCACGCAGCGGCCCGACGACGGCGACAGCGCGACCTACACCTTCGCGATCGATCCGACCACCGCGAACGTGCTGTACATGGGAGCGCACCGGCTCGAGCTGCCGGCCAACGCCGTCTGCGCACTCGGCCTGTCGGGCTACGGGGCAGGGGCATGGGATGCGGCGTGTGAGCCCGAGACGCGCCGGCTCACGATCACCGCGCGTGTGACGGGGGCGACGAGCGACTATCCGCGCGTGGACTTCGAGCCGGCGATGCGTTTCAATCCGCAGACGAGCGTATATCTTTCGCTGTTCGTGAAGCACATGTCGACGATTGAACCGCTCGGCTGGCGCGTTCTCTACTGCGCCAGCCTGACCCGCACCGCCTGCATCGACGAAGCCGTGATCGACCCTGACCTCGCGACCCGGACCAATTGGCCGGCGACTCTCCTCGTGCGCCGCATCAAGCACTTCAGCGGGTACATGGTGGCGGAGTAGCCGCCGTACGCGTTCACTGTGCTCCCGGTGGGAGCACGGCGCCGGCGCGCGCGGGTCACGAGCGCGCCATCACCGGTCGGTTTTGTTCCCTCGTCAGTCGCGTCTCATCGCCCAGTGCCCACCTCGCCCGAAGGCTCCGCGCAGGCCCGTGCGCCCCACCTCCGTCTCATCGACGGGGACATGGCGCCCGCGTCGGCGCGAGCCCTGATCGACGAAGCGCGCACGCTGGACAAGCTCGGCCGCCGCGCCGAGGCACGCGTGCTCTACGAGCAGGCGCTCCGCAGCCTCGAAGGCTCGTCGACCTCGATGGCCTCCATGCTGTTGCGCTGGATCGCGCGCTCGTACGAGGTGGATGCCGATTATCCGGCGGCTGCCGACTGCGCCGAGGCGGCGGTCGCCGCCGCCGAACAGGGCGACGACCCCGCCGCGCTCGGCCATGCCCTCAACGTCCTCGGTGCCGCGCGCTGGCGCGAGGGTGACCTCGAGCTCGCGGAACGTCTCTTCCACGACGCGCTCGCGCGCGGCACCGGCACCGCCGATGCACGCCTGCAGGTGGATGCCACGACGAACCTTGGCTCGATCGCGACGATCCGCGGCGACTTCCGCGAAGCGCTCCGCTACTACCAGGACGCCCTCGCTCTCGGCCGCCGACACTCGCTGCTCGACAACATCGTCGGCACGCTCAACAACCTCGGCATCGCGAACCTGGAGCTCGGCCGGCTCGATGCGGCCGAGGATGCGTTCACCGAGGCGCTGACGATCGCCAACGCGCTCGGCGGGCTGTCGCTGCGCATCGAGCTCGAGGTGAACTTCGCGCGGCTCGAGCTGGAGCGGCGGAACTTCGAGGAGGCGAAGCGGCGCTGTGACCATGGCATGGCGCTCGCCGCGCACCAGGGCGACGCGCGCGCCAACGGCGAGGCCGAGCGCGTCTACGGCGTGATCGCGCGCGAGACCGGCGACTTCGTCGGGGCGGAGTCGCACCTGCAGCGGGCGCGCACGATGGGCGCCGCCGTCCGCGACCTCACTCTCGAGGGTGAAGCGAGCCGCGAGCTGGCTGAGCTCTACGGGCGGCTCGGCCGCAATCGCGAGACCCTGCAGGCGCTCAACCGCGCGCACGTCTGCTTTACCCTCCTCCGTGCGCGCCACGAG
>JBBQYZ010000139.1:0-7104 GCA_038208205.1 Gemmatimonadales bacterium
GGTGACCTCGCACTGCGTTCACCCACCACCCACCACCGCCGTTCACACCTTCACCTCGGGATGCTTCAGATGGAAATTCGTCGCGTCCTGCCACGCCTTCGCGACCGCGAGCAGCCGTGCCTCCTGATACAGGCCACCGAGGAAGGTGAGTGACACGGGCACCTGCGTCGTGTCGGTGTCCGAGCTGTCGCGAAAGCCGCTCGGCAGGATGACCGCGGGGTGGCCGGTGAGATTCGTCGCCACGAGCTGCGAGCCGCCGTTCGTCGGAGTGACGATCACGTCCACCGTCTGGAAGAGCGCGTGCCACTTCTGCATCGCCAGCGTGCGCGCCCGGTTGGCGTTCACGTAGTCCACCGCCGTGATGAAGCGCGCGGTGCGGAAGGTGTTCGCCCAGTCGCGCGGTGTCTGCTGCACCAGCTCCTTGTCCCGTCCCGAGCGGGTGAGCTCGTCGAACGCCGCGGCGCCCTCGGCGGTCAGCACCAGGCGCATGGCGTTGTAGGCCATGTCGGGGATCTCCACCGGGGTCGGCGTCACCCCCAGTCGTCGGAGCACGTCGAGCGCGGCGTCGTCGAACCGCTTCGTGCCGTGCTGCGCCTGTCCCTTGTCGTTGCGCTCGGGGAGGTCGAACGCTGCCTTTGCATAGCCGACCCGGAGCGACGTCGGCGCGAGCGTCGCGTCCCAGATGAAGGGCACGTCCTTGACGCTGCGATCCATGTTGTCGGGACCGTGGATCACCTCGAGCACCAGCGCGCAGTCCTCCACCGAGCGGCAAATCGGTCCGATCTTGTCCATCGTCCAGGACAGCGCCATCGCACCGGAGCGCGGCACGCGGCCGAAGGTGGGGCGCAGACCTGTCACGCCGTTGCGCGTGCTCGGCGACGAGATGGAGCCGAGGGTCTCGGTGCCGATCGCGAAGCCCACGAGCCCGGCGGCCGTGGCCGATGCCGGGCCGGCCGAGGAGCCACTTGAGCCCTGCGCCACATTCCACGGATTCTTCGTCGTGCCGCCGAACCAGATGTCTCCCTGCGCGAGCTCGCCGAGTGAGAGCTTGGCGAGGAGCACGGCGCCGGCGTCGTCGAGTCGCCGCACCACGGTGGCGTCAGTGTCGATGACCTGGTCGCGATACGGACCCGCACCCCAAGTAGTCTTGTAGCCGCGCACCGCCAACAGATCCTTCGCACCCCACGGGATGCCGTGCAGCGGACCGCGGTACTTCCCGCGCGAGATCTCCTCATCGGCCGCCCGCGCCTGACGGCGCGCGCGCTCCTCGGTGATGGTGATGACCGCCTTGAGCACCGGGTCGTACCGCCGGATGCGGTCCAGGTACATCGCGGTGAGCTGGGTGGAGGTCACCTTTCGGCGCCGCACCAGTGCCGCGAGCTCGGTCACGGGCAGAAAGGCGAGCTCCTCCAGGTTGCCCGGCACCGTCCGCAGCGCGACGCGCGAATGGACGGTGCGTCCCCTGGTAGGCAGGGCGAGGGTAGCGCCAGGCGGGACGGGGTCGAACACCACTGCGGGTGCCACCTCGTTCGCGAGCTTCACCGAATGGAGCTGTTCGACCTGGATTTCCTGCCCTTTGAGCCCTTCCACCATCTGCAGCCGCTGCTCGGGAGTGTACTTGACCCCTGCCACCTCCTCGGCGCAGGCGATCGTCTCGGGGGTGATCTCGGCGCCCTCGGCCACCTTGGCCCAGAGGACACCAGGCAGCAGGGTCGATCCGAGGCCGAGGGCGGAGAAGTAGCCCAGGAACTTGCGGCGGTCGTAGCCGTCCGCGACCGTTGTGTCGTCTGTCTCGTCACTCATGAGGAAGCCGGGTAAGCTGGGGTGGGCGTTGACGTTACGACTACGGGCCGGACCGGGGGCACGCAAGGAGCGTCACCTATGCTGCCGCGGCACTGCGCGCATGCTGCGCGCGCCGAGTTGAAACAGTTCGGTGGCGCGGCCGTTGTGTGAGACGTACCATGGGCGCGCCGAGCCGCGCCGGAGAGAGCTGAAACAATGGGTGCCATCATCATGGAAGGGGTGCTGTTCGTCGCGCTGATCGCGGCGGGGGGCACCCTTATTTATTGGGCCGTCATCCTGTTCACGCCGGTCGGCGTCCGCCTCCGGCAGACACGGAACCGCAAGCGCATCGAGCGCGCAGCCGAGCTGATATGCCCGATCCACGGCGCGCGCGCGGAAGATCAACTGGTACGCCTCGCCGACGGTGAGCGGGTGTGCCCCGACTGCTACACGGAGAGCATCAATGCCTAGCACCATCTCGGACCGCTTCGGCGCTGTCCACTTCGACACCGGTACACCGGACGCCGGGCGAAAGCTCAAGCGCATCGTTCTCGGCGCGATGGCGCTCGTGGCGGTGCTCGTGCTCCTGCCCAGCACCTTCACATACGTGAATCCGGGTTACGTGGGGATCGTGATCCACCGGGCCGGCGGCGGGGTGGACCCGACCCCGCTCGGCCCCGGCGTGCACGCGCGCCTGCCGTTCGCGACCGGAATCGAGGAGTACCCCGTCTTTCTCAAGACTCTCGTGCTGACGCGGAGCTCCAACGAGGGCTCAACCGGGAACGACGAGATCAACGTGAACAGCGTGGAGGGCCAGCCCCTCTCGCTCGACGTCTCGCTCTCGTTCGAGATCGATCCGGCGCAAACGCCGCGGCTCTACTCGACCTTCCGCACGGACATCAACCTGATCACGCATGGCTACGTGAAGCAGACCATCCGGCAGGCCCTGCAGGAGGTGATCGGACAGGAGCCGGTGGCCGACGTGATCGGTCCCAAGAAGGCCGAGGCGACGAATCGTACCATGGCACTGATCGCACACCGTCTCGCGCCGTACGGCTTTCAGGTCAAGCAGTTCACCATCAACGAGCTGCGTGCCCCCTCGACGGTGATGGACGCCATCAACACGAAGAACGTGATGCAGCAGCAGGCGCTCACCGCGCAGAACGAGCTCCAGAAGAACACCTTCCAGGCGCAGGGCGACTCGATCAAGGCCGCTGGCCGCGCCAAGGCGATCACCGCCGAGGCGGAGGCGCAGGCGCGCGCCAACGAGCTGCTGGCGCGAAGCGTCACCCCGACGCTGGTGCAGTACGAGCTGATGAAGAAGTGGGATGGCAAGCTGCCCCAGGTGAGCGGCGGGAACACGCCGCTGATCCAACTGCCGGGGAAGCCGTAACACGGTGAGTCAGTAGGTCCGCCGGTGTGTAGGTCGGGACGACAGAGGGCACACGAGAACAACTCGGTGTGCCCTTTGTGCATTCCTATCTACCGACGAGCCGACCTACCGACCTGCGCGCTCCCCTCACACCTCGATCACGAACCGCGTTCCGACGCCGACGGTGCTCTCCACCCGGATGCGGTAGCCGAGCAGGTCGCAGAACGACTTGCAGATGGCCAGACCCAGGCCGGTGCCCGCGTCGTTCGCGCTGGGGGAGGGAGAGGCCTGGGTGAACGCGTCGAAGATGCCGGGGAGGGACTCCACCGGGATGCCGCAGCCGGTGTCCTCCACGATGATCGACTGCACGACGCCGGCGTGGTCGCCCGTGACTCGAAGGGTCACTCCGCCGCCGGTGGTGAACTTGATGGCGTTGCCGACCAGGTTGATCAGCACCTGCTTCAGCTTCGCCACGTCGGTGGTGACCGGGCGCAGCGTGAGCGAGGCGTCGGCGGTGAGGCTGATCCCCTTCTCGATCACGCGCCCCTCGAGCGACTCCGCCACGTCGTGGACGAGGTCGTAGAGTTGCACCTGCGACAGCTCGACCGTCATCTTCCCCGCTTCGACCTTCGCGATGTCGAGCAGGTCGTTCACGAGCGAGAGCAGATGGGAGCCATTGGCGCGGATCCGCTCGACGTACGACACGTCGGTCGTGTTCAGCGTGGCCGCCCGGTTCTTGAGCAGGATCCCCGAGAAGCCGATCACGCTGTTGAGCGGGGTTCTGAGCTCGTGCGAGGCTCGTGAGAGGAAGTCCGACTTCGCGCGGTTGGCGCGCTCGGCCTCCTCCTTGGCCTCGAGCAACGCCGCTTCCCAGCGCCGGCGCTCGCTGACGTCGATCACCGAGCCGACGGTGCCGATGATCTCCCCCGCGCCGTCGCGGTAGGGAACGCCGGCGATCTCCACCCACACGACCTCGCCGTCCTTCCGCACGTGCTCGATCGTGTACCGGGCGCCCTCGCCGCGTCGGCGTGCCTCGAGGTGCCGCCCGAAGTCGGCGCGCTGCTCGGGCCTCACCAGCAGGTTGGCGGGGTCGTGTCCCACCAGCTCGTGCGGCGCATAGCCGGTGATGTCGTGCATGCGGTCGTTCGCGTACACCGCCACGCCATCGAGGTCGGTGATCACCACCCCTTCACCAAGGCTCTGCACCACCGTGCGAAAGCGCTCCTCGGAGTCGCGCAGGGAGCGCTCCGCGATCTTGAGCGCCGTCACGTCGCGCATGGCGACGATCGCGCCGAGGAGCCGGCCATTGGGGTCGAAGAACTGGCGACCGCTGGAGAGCATGGTACGTCGTGGCAGCCCCACCGGCGCGATGACGAACTCCTCGTTCTCCACCGACAGGCCGCGGAGCGCGCGCCAGAGTGGGACATCGGTCATGGCGAGCGGGGTCACGCCGTCCGGGGCGAACAGCGCGTAATGCTGTGCCCACTCGGCGGGCGGGATGAGCGATTCGCCGATGCCGTGGAACTCGCGCGTGGCGCGATTGAACAACGTCAGCTTGCCCTCGGCGTCGCAGGCGACGATGCCGTCCGACAGGTGCTCGAGGATGGCCGCGAGGAACGCGCGGTCGCGCTCGACCGCCAGCTCGCTCGCGCGAAGCGCGCGCTCGGTCGCCATGCGGTCGCGCAGGTCGCGCGCCACGACGGACAGGAAGTACGGTGGCTCGCCGGGATGCGTCGACGGGTGCGCCACGACCACCAGCGAGACAGGGATCGTCTCGCCGCCGGCTGCTACCAGGGTCGATTCTCCCTGCCAGACGCCTTCGCGCACCGCGACGGGGATGACCTCATCGACGATCCGCCGCTCCTCTTCGGGTGAACGCATCGTGCTGAGGTCGAACCAGCTCGCCTCGGCGTCCTCGGAGAGGCCGATGAGACGGCGGCCGGACCGATTGAGGAAGACCAGATCACGCTCGCTGCTCACGATGCTGACGAAGTCGGGGGACGCCTCGATCGTCGCGACGAGCCGCGCCCGCACGTGCTCGGCGCGTCGCTCCTCCGTCAAGTCGCGGTAGACCGCATAGCTGCCGACGAGGACTCCGCCTTCGAAGTTCGGGGAGCCGTGGCCGCGGCAGACGACGCGGTGCCCGTCCTTGGCGACCAGCACCGCCTCGAAGTCGACGACCGGCTCTCCTTCGGCCAGCCTCCGGGCAACGTCCAGGTAGGCGGCCCGGTGCTCGGGCGCGACCAGCAGCACCGGCTGGATGAGGCGCGCCTCCTCGAGTGTGTACCCGAAGGCGCGCTGCCAGGCCCCATTCACGAAGCTGATCTTTCCGTACAGGTCGGTGGTGCAGATCAACTCACTCGTCTGGTCGAGCAGTGCGGCCTGCCGCGCGTCGCGATCGCCCAGCGCTCGAGTAGCGAGACGCAGCTCCACCTCGGTGATCGCGGACGCGGCGAGATCCACCAGCGTGGCCACATCGCTCTCCGACCAGACGCGTGGGCGCGTATCCACCGCGCAGAGGGCGCCGAACACGTCGCCTGCGGCGGTCACGATGGGAACGCCGGCATAGGCGATGATCCCGAGCTCGGAGATCACAGGGCTGTCGGCGAGCAGCGGATGAAGGCGCGCGTCGGGAACGATGAGCGGTTCCGCCGACTTGACGACGTGCTTGCAGAACGAGTAATCGAGCGGGACCTGGCGCGCGGCGGCCAGCGGCTCCCGGAGGCCGGGATAGCTCAGGTGGAACTGCCGCTGGGCGTCGACGAGGGTCACGTGCGCGCTCGGCACGCCGAGCAGCCGGATCGCCAGCCGCGTCAAGCGGCCGAACGCCGCATCCACGGAAGCGTCCAGCAGCCCTGACGCGCGGAGCGCGGACAGGCGGCGTGGGTCGAGCAGCGGTTCGTTGCGGGAGGCGAGCACTCGAGGGGAGACCAGGGGCGGGTGTCGCGAGAAAGAATCGCCGACGCTCGGAAGCTGACGGGCGGCTCACCCCCGATGTCACCACGAAGGCGCGCCGCCCCAGTCAGTATCGGCCGTTCCTCCCAGCGCTTCACGGTGATCGACCTCCTCGGGGTAGACGGGCGAGCGGGTTACCCCGGTTGCCGCCACGCACTCCCGGCATCCTTCGGCCGCTCAGCAGGTGCGCTCGTATTCCGCCGCGCCGAGGGCAGCTACTGCAAGGCCGGTGAGCCACCCGCCGATCACGTCGCTGCCCCAGTGCCACCCGAGCGCCACCCGGCTCGCGCCGGTGACGAAGGCAAGGGCGGTTGCCGTGGGCACAGCGATTCGCGCCGGCGCGAGCCCAGCACGAACGACGAGATAGGCGGCCGTCGCGAGCACGGCGGTCGCATCGGCGGTGTGCCCGCTCGGGAAGGCCGGCTCGGTCTTGCCTCGGCGCAGAGCGACCTGCGGACGCGGGCGGCGATAGGCGGCCTTCACGGCGTGATGGGCGACGATCGCGCCAAGAGACGCGCCGGCAAGGGGAACGAGCACGGTGCGCGGGCGGGCCCCACCGACGGAGATCAAGATGATCGCCGCGGCCGCGCCGATGGTGGGGTGAGCGTACGGCTCGCCGGGCAGCGTCCCGACGCGCGCGGCACGCAGCAGGTGCGGGCGCCATCGCCCCACGGCCTGTTCGAGCGCATCATCCAGGCGTTGCACCGCGCGGCCGCGTGTCGCCAACGCGAGGAGGACCGTGGAGGCGGCGGCTGCGCCGGCCGCGAGTTGGAGCACCCGTACGCGCACGCGGCCTTCGGCGGCGCCGTGCCGAACACTCACCGACAACTCACCGAGCACGCACCGAGCACGCACCGAGCACGCCGAGCACTCACCGAGTCGACCCGGGCAGGAAGCGACGCAGCACGTCCGCCAGCTTGTCACGGTCCAGCGGCTTGTCGAGGATGGCGGCGGCGCCAGCGAGCGCGTTGCGCGATTCGGTGGCGACCGCGCTC
>JBBQYZ010000140.1:0-7095 GCA_038208205.1 Gemmatimonadales bacterium
CAGAACACCAGCTGGTGCGCCAACCACCGCGAGTGCGAACGAGCCCGGATGAAGGACTGGAGGAGAAGGTTCCTCGTGACCAGACCGGGGAGCGCGGCGGCGTTGCGGGCTCGCCTTCCCGGACGCCGGAAAGCCTCCCACCCACGGCCGTTCAACCGCGCAGTCGGCGGGCGGCGCAGCCAGACCAGGTAGCGGTAGACGACCCCGAAGATAGCGAACAGCGTGCCGAACAGGTAGCCGGCAAGCGCCGCATCGAACCACCGCAGGTTCCCACTCCCAACGATTGAGATGGCGAGGGCGGCGACGGCCGCGGCGATCCCCCACGCCGCCGCCCTCAGGTCGACCGTCGCCACCCGATTCGTCACGACGTCACTCTTGCACCGCGCAGGTGGGAGCCGCGGCGAAGTGCTCGAACCCGTCGATCACCAGTCGACACCACCTACGAGGTGCCGGGCCGATGGATGTGTACGCACGCGGCGAGGAGGTCGGTTCGGGTTCGTGGTGGCGCGACCAGCCGGACCGGTCCAGTGACCTCCAGGACGTGGGATACGGCCGTGAGGGATCGGTTGGACATCCCTGCGACGAGCCTGCGGCCAAGCGGGTGGGTTTATCTCCATCGAGAACCCGCCAGACCACTCGTATGACCCGGAGACTCCCCCACGTCCGTTCGGACGCGGTGGTCCCGCTGCAACCCGTTGGGAAGGGTGTCGGCGTCGAAGGGAACACGGCGGTCCGAGCATGAAGTAGCCCCTCTGGCAGCTCCGCTCGATCGATCGCAGAGGGGGCAGTCGATCGCAGACATACTGGCCGGTGGCGTGGCGGGCGTTGGCGGCAACGTTCCTCGTCGAGGACGTAGTTGACGGGCACGACCTCGGGTTGGCCGCGGTGGACGAACCCGAGCCGACCGACCACCTCCTCGCCGTTGCCCTCTCAAAGCTGCGGGAGCTGCGGCTCCGAACTCGAGCTCAGATGGACGATCGGTGGTCGCGATCGTTACCTTCGGCCCTCTCGGGGTGCCGGGCCGAAGCGGCAGTCTGAAGGGCAGAAAGCGAGCGAGGGAGGGCCAATGTCGCCCACAGACGAGAACGCGTCGCTGGAGGAGATCCCGCGCGAGGAGTGTCTCGAGCTGTTGAACGCCTGCCCGGTCGGTCGTTTCGCAGTGGCAACCCCTGACGCGCCGCCGCTCGTGGTGCCTGTCAACTACCTGCTCGACGGCGATGTGATCTTGTTCCGCACCGACCCGGGCGAGAAGTTGTTCCAGCTGCGCGGAAGCCCCGTGAGCTTCCAGGTCGACCAGATCGATCCCCATCGACACACCGGCTGGACCGTGCTCGTGCAAGGCGTTGCCTACGAGGCGACACCCAAGGAGGTCGAGCACCTGGCGCTGGAACCGTGGGCCCCGGGAGACAAAGCCCATTGGATTCGCATCGTGCCGAGTGCCATGACCGGCCGGCGGATTCGACTTCCTCAACTCCCGACCGACGGCAGGGCCTACCTCTGACGGACCCACGGTCACGGCGTGCTGAGCGTCGTCTACGCCTGATGCTCACGAGCGATTTTCGTTCCCGTCCCGGTAGTCACCCCCCCGCGCCCGCAGGCCATCACCACGGCCTCTCACCGACGCGCAGCCGGCCGTTGTCGAGCCCTGTCGGCGAGGAACACTGTGGTCGCGAGCCAGGCGCCGCACGGATCAGATCATCGGAAAGTACGGCGGTCGGATCGACAAGTTGATGGGCGACGCGGTGCTCGCAGTGTTCGGCGATCCGGTTACGCATGAGGATGACGCGGAGCGAGCAGTGCGCGCGGCGCTCGAGTTGCATGCCGCGGTCGAGGCGATGCGGCCCGAGTTCGAGGCGCGTGTCGGTCGGTCGTTCGCGATGCACAGTGGGATCAACAGCGGTGTCGTGGTCACCGGCGATCTGGCTGGCGATCGCGCGAGTGGGCCGTTGGGTGACATGGTGAATGTCGCGTCGCGGTTGCAGTCGCTCGCGGGGAGCGGTGAGATCATGATCGGTCCCGAGACCCGGGCGCTCCTGCGCGATCGGTTCGAGTTGACGGATCTCGGCGATCGCGAGTTGAAGGGCCGCCGTGAACCCGTGCGGGTCACACGCGTCGACGGCGTCGCGGCTGGTAACGCGACACCGTCGCGGCGGGCGAGCGCGTTCGTCGGTCGGCACGAAGAGATCGGCGTGTTGGTGGGGGCCGTCGATCGCATGCGTGACGGCGCATCTGCGCTGTTCACGGTACGTGCGGATGCCGGTGCGGGAAAGACTCGCCTGCTCGAAGAGGTCCGGGCCCTCCTCGGGGCCGACGTGCAGTGGCTCGAGGGCCGCGCGTACCCCTACACCTCGAACATTCCGTACGCGCCGTTGATCGACCTACTCAACCATGCCGCGGGGATCGACGAGCGTGACCGCTCTGTTCAGGTCCGCGCCAAGTTGGAAGCGATGGTCGAGCGGAACCTGCCCGGCGACGAGCGCGCGATGGTCGCCCTCGCGCACCTGTACGACCTCACGCCGTCGGAATCTGCTGTCGACCTCGAGTCGTTCCGCGCACTCCTGCTTGCTGCGCTCGTTGCTCTGATCGATGTCGTCGCGCGGCGCGGGCCAACGGTCGTCTGCTTGCAGGATCTGCACTGGGTCGACCCGTCCACCGCCGATCTCGTACGGGAACTCGCGGCGGCAATGTCGGCACCCGTCGTGATGATCTGTAACTTCCGGCCCGGATTCACACTCGGCGCGCCTAGCGAACGTTTGATCCAGCTGAGTGAGTTGTCGCAACGTCAAACCCGCGAACAACTCGTGTCGCTCCTCGATGGTGGCGACCCACCGGACGAACTCATCGATGTGGTCACAGCCCGAACCGATGGAAACCCGTTCTTCGTCGAGGAGATCGTCAACAGTCTCATCGAGACCGACGTTCTCGTCCGCGAGGCCGACCGATGGGTCCTGCGCCGCGGGCTCGACGATGTCGCGGTACCGAGCACGATCCGCGGGCTCATTGCGGCCCGGATCGACAACCTCGCACCGCATCGCCGTCGCGCCTTGCGAGAAGTCTCGGTGGTCGGCCGCGAGTTCCTCTACCGGCTCGTGAGCACGGTCACGACCGCGCCCGAACAGCTCGACGCCAGCCTCGCGGATCTCGCCGCCGCCGACCTCATTCGCGAGAAACCGAACGACGCCGAGCTCGAATACATCTTCAAACATGCCCTCACCCAAGAGGTCGCATACGGCGGACTGCTGCGCCGCGAACGCCAAGAACTACACGAACGCGTCGCGAAGGCGATCGAGGCGCTCCTCACCGACCGCACCGGCGAGTTCGTCGAGACCCTCGCCTACCACTACGAGCGCAGCGGCCATGTCGTCGAAGCGGTCGACTACCTACGCCGCGCCGGCCGCAAGGCCCTCGACCGCTACGCCATCGCCGAGGCCCACGCGCACTATCGCTCCGCGTACAGACCAGGCTCACCGCCGAAGACGCCGACGCAGCTCTCGATCCAGGGGAGCGAGACCGGCTCCTCCTCGAGCTGATCCTCGACTGGGCCGTCGTCTACTACTATTCAGCCGAGTTCCACGAGCTCCACCGTCTCCAGACCCTCCACCACGAGCTGCCGGGCCGCGTCGGTGACGACCGGCTCTCCGCGCGCTGGATCGCCTGGGCCGGCCATGTCGCATTCATCCGCAACGAGATCGTCCGTTCGCGACAACAGCTCGAAGAGGCCCTCGCACTCGCCGAGCTGTGCAACGATCCGACCGCGCAGGCCTACGCACTCGCGTGGCTGACCTGGACGCTATGGACGGCCGGCGACGCCGTGCTCGTGCCGTCACTCTGGCCGAAGATCGAGGCGTTGCTCCCGCGCATCCCCGATCCTCACGATCGGCGTTACGTACATATCAAGGGTCTCGGCGGCGTCGCCACCGCCCTTGCGGTGCAAGGCGATACACGCACGGCGCAGGCGCGCGCGAGTGAGCTCATCGAGATCGGAAACCGCACGGGAAACTGCCGCGCAGTCGCGATGGCCCACTGTGCGCTCGTCGCCATGCACACGATGCTCGGCAACCAGCGAGAGGCGATCGAGGCCGCCGCCGCGGCCGCCAGTTGCGAAGCAGATCCGGTCTACGCCTTGGCATCCGCGGTGTGGTCGTCCGCCATCGAGGTGATGTGGGGCGACGCGAACGTGCGCAGCAGACCATCGATCAGTATCAACCATTGACCGCACGGTTCGAGCTCACCTTGTGGACCAATTACTTCGAGACGTTCTCGGCCATCCTCGCGATCGGGTTGGGCCACATGAGCAGGGCATGCGCGACCTCGATATGACCCGCAAGCGCGGCACAGTGGCCGGCAACGGGTGGAACGTGACGTTCATCGACCTCACCAGCGCGTTGCTCTACGCCCGAATCGCGACCGGCGAAGCGAGTGGCTCACTCGCGACCGCGCTCCGCAATCCCGGCTTCGTGTTGCGCCACGCACGCGGCGCGGGCAAGCGGGGACGAGCGGCTCTCGAAGACCTCGCCGCGACCCTCGACGCACGCGGCGCTGGAGGATACGTGCCATTGGTCGAGTTCGAGCTCGCCAAGCTAGCCCTACACGAAGAGCGGCTCGACGACGCCCGCACCCACCTCGACCGCGTCGAGCAGCTCCTCGCCCACGAGCCAGACGCCACCCTCGTTCGCGACGCCACCGAGCTACTCGCGAACCGATAACCCACCACGCCGGAGGCGAGCGAACGTCACGGTCCCGGCGTTATACGCAGCCGGACTGACGACTCTCACGGCGTCGCCGGTCGCGGGACCATGGCGCGTTCTACGCCAAGGGCTCGATGCGCCCCGTCGCGAGGTAGACCCCACCCCCGAGGATCCGCCGCACACGCAGCCCTGGAACCTCACGCGCGAGGTGGCTCCATGGTGCGTCGAAACCTTCGAACGTGGTCACGTATCGGCGGGCGATCGCTCGCACGATCAGGTTCACCGGGACGGCCCAGCGCTGGGCTGTTACGGGCCCGAGCGCGGCGACCACGCCGCCGGGCTTGATGAGCCTGACCACACGCGTGATCACGTCGGGCATGCGGGTGAGGTCGTGGACCAGGAAGAACAAGGCGGCATCGACCTCGTCGGGCATCGGCGCGTTGACTGCGTCGCCGACGATGACCTCCACATTGGTCCAACCACGGTCAGCGATGCGGTGACGGGCGACGGCCGCCATCTCCTCGGTGAGCTCGATGCCGGTGACCTGACCGCTGTCACCCACCGCGGCACGCAAGGCCTCGAAGCTCGCGCCCGTCCCGCAGCCCATGTCCAGGACGTGGTCGCCCTCCTGAAGCCTCATCCGTTCGATCACCCGCCGCCGGAGCGGGTCGATGAATCGGATCCGCCGGTCATAGCCAGTGGCGAGCTCCCGATAACGGCGGTGCGCCGCCGCCGTATCCGGCCCCTCGCCGCTCTCCACGGCCCCGAAGCCTACAACCGGTGATTCTCCCCGATCCCAGCATGGTCACGCTTCGCCATCGCAACGTCGCTTAACTTAACTACACGTGGTTCCCGGCGCGGATGCCGCATCGTCGTGGCGCCTGGCCGGCCCGGTCGGCAGCGCGCGTCCTTGCCCAGCCCTGGGCATATCCCAAATCAGTCGGGATGTCGGCGATGTGGCCTCTGCGGAGGTCACGGAACCGGCGCTCTCCCGGCTGATGGATGTGCTCGGGGTTGAGCTCGAATGGCGACTGTTGAACGGGCTGTCCTTGCGTTCTCGATGATGCGGCTCCCGCGCCGGGAAGCGACAACAGAGATCGACAATAGGAGCGAGACGTGACGCTGGGGACGACAGAGCTGCTGGTGATCACCTTGGTCATCATCCTGCTGTTCGGTGCGACGCTGCTACCCAAGCTCGCACGGGGGATCATCGAGAGCCGCCGCGAGTTCGCCCGCGGGCGCGACTCCTAACCACGCCAGCCGCAATGCAGCGCGACTCCGTCGGGCTCGACCGGCGACGATTCCTGGCGCTCGCGAGTGCGGGCGGGGTGGCGATGGTCGCCGGGGTGGGCGGCCGCGCTCCGGCCGCCTCCGCGGCTCCGTCTGCGACGGTGTGGCAGCTGGACCCGAGCTGGGGATATCCCCGTGGCCCGTATGCCAAAGCGAGGCTCGTGTCGCGCGCTTCGCGACGCGCGGCCGAGAACCGCGTGGCGCTGACCGAGCAGGACGCGCTGGACATGAACCTCCATCTCTGCTCGTTCGCGCCGGCAGTCGCGCACACCGTCTGCGCCACGACGCTGGCCGAGCTCTTGGGGACGCCACTCGTACAACTGGACGAACCCCTGGAACGGAGCCGTGGTGCGCGTGCTCGACCGTCGCCATCTGTCCGGGGCCGAAGCGGCAAGTCTCGATGGCGCGTGCACGCCGGACCCCAGCGAACTCGAGTTGCGGCCGACCGGCGCCAGTCGGACCAACGAGCCCGGCGTTGCGAACGCGACCTTGCCTCCCACCGGCGCCGTCTCCACCAAGCTGGCCGCGGCCGGCGTCGCCGCATTGCTCGGCGGCGTGATTGCCATCCGGCGCGGTAAGCACCGCACTGGCCAGGGCTGAAAGACCCACCTTCGAGCCGCTGCAGGCTCCGCGGGGCCACTTGGGACCCGGGCCTGCGGCGCCGGCACGGGCAGCCCTGCGGACCGACGGTCGTCGGTGGGTCGAGCAGCACGACGTCGTCCACGCGCTCGGGCGGCACCCGGTCCAGTACATCGGCCACCAGGTCGGCCTTGGGGTCGATCACGACCACGTCCGGAGGACATATCGCCGGTGACGAGGTTGAGCCAGGGCGCTGGCCGGGAAGGTCGAGCGCCGCTAGCACGCGTCCGTGCATCGGAATGTCTGTCGAGGGTGCCAGGTCTTGCTCGAGAGCGCTGGGACGGTTGCCGGGAAGTGCTTTGAAGCACGCCCCGACGGGGCTTCTCATCCCCGGAACGCTCGCCGCCGACCGGCTCTCCCGTTCCATCCGGATCGGTCGGCACTGAGAGTCCTCGCGCCGATGTGGCTCCTGGCATCGCCGCCGATCGCGGCGCTTGGAGTTCTGCATCAGACGAACTGGTCCCCCGCGGCCTCGCAG
>JBBQYZ010000141.1:0-7064 GCA_038208205.1 Gemmatimonadales bacterium
CCACCTCGAGCGCCTCGGTGGTCGCGTCGATTCCCAGAAACAACAGGAGCCCCACCGTGGCAGCCATCAGGAAGAGCGTGGCACGCTGGCCGATCCGCCGCAGCACCGGCAGCCAGAACATTCCCAGAATCACGGGAAGAATGCCGACGTACAGGCCGATCAGCGTAAAGCCCACGAAGGTGCCGGCCGTCGCCGTTGCCGTTGCCGACGCAACCGGTATGGACGTGGCGAACGCGATGGAGTTGCCGGAGAGGAGCGAGATCTCGTACGCCTCGCCGCGGACCCACGGGTAATCCAGTGTGACGACGGCGCCGCCGAGGCGCTTGATCGTGCGCTCCGGGGTGATCGCATACGGCCAGATTGCGTCATTGACGTTCACCTGAGCCACGGTGATCGCGTCGGGACTGGTGTTTCGAAGGTGCAGCTCGATCTGCCCGGGTCGCAGAATGGTGCGCCCGAACTGCACCGTCTCGACAGGGGCGGCCGGTATCACGTTCAATCCCGCACCGCGCGTGACTACAAAAAGCGCGATCACACCGGCCAACAGGATGAGTGGCGCGAGGAACAGGGCGATCGTTCGCAGGCGAGAGCCTGGAGCCGGGCTCGAAGTCGCAGTCGTTGCCATGAGTCAGGCCTCGACCTGAAAGATTCCCGTCCACCCGAGCTCCGCGAACTCGGTCTTGTGCGCGTGAAACATGTACCGGCCCGGATGCTTGAAGGTGAACTCCAGAATGCCGCGCTGTCCCTGCATCTGGGCGATGGTATCGGTGAATTCGCTCGGCGTGAGGCTCGTCCCCGTCGGGTAGTAGTGGAAGAAGTTGGCGTGCAGATGGAACGAGTTGATCTGGTCGTACTCCAGGACGTTCGCCAGGTAGAGCCGCACGCGCTCTCCGACCCGGAGCTGGATCGGATGCTTGTCGTAGTGGAACGGGATGCCGTTGACGAGATACAGATCGTTCTCCCCGTCGAAGTCGAGGTCGTAGCCGCTCGTCACCATGATGAACTCTCGATCGGCCGCTGGCCGGGCCACCTTGGGGTCGATGATGAAGGCGCCGTAGAGACCCTTGGCGAGGTGCTTGGCCAAGGGGGCGGTGTGGCAGTGATACAGGTGCAGTCCGAACGGTTCGGCGTCGAACTCGTAGGTGTACTGCCCACCGGGCGCGACGACCCCCGATCGCATGTCGAACACCCCGTCCACGGTTCCGGGATGCACCCCGTGAAAGTGGACGCTGTGCGGATGATCGCTGGCGTTGAGGAGGGTGATTCGCACGCGGTCGCCTTCCGTGACGCGAATGGTCGGGCCCGGGATGCGTCCGTTGTAGGTCCACGCGGCGAACTGCACGCCGGGCACGACTTCGATGTTCTTGTTCTGCGCCACGAGCCGGTATTCGCGCAGCGTGCGGCCGTCAGCGAGCGTGCTCACCGTGCCCCCGTCGAAATCGGTGAGCGTCTCCGTCGGATTGAATCCGTTGCTGACGTGATCGACTTCTCCCACGACATCGGGCATGGGGTGCATCGCACTCATCACATGCGGGTCGGGCGCTGGCGGTACAGTGGACGTTCGTGGCTCGGGAACGATGCTGGCGAATGAGTCGCGAGACAGTCCGAGCGCGGCCGCGCCCAGGAGTCCGGTTCCGCCGATGGCGCTGCGCATGAAGCCGCGCCGGGACACCGCTGGCTGGTCGGCTGCCGGCTGGTCGTCCGCGACGCGACTCGCGTCGCCGGGCTGCTGTGGGTCGTTCATGATCAGACTCTCTCGGGGTGACGGATCGAGCGCCGGTTCATGGCGCAGTGTGGGCAAAGGGATGCTCGAAGCTCAGATAGACGAAGACGTTCCGTTCGCCTCGACTGGGGCCCACCCCGATCGGAAAGGCGATGCCGGGGACGATCTGCAGCCCCGATGGGAAGTCGATCGCGCCCCGTACCGCGGGGGCAAGGAGCAGCGCGCTACTTCGTTGGGTCTGATCCGGCCCCACCACCTCTTCCGTTCGAGTCCAGGCGCCTTCGAGCATCAGGTTGAGCTTGGGATGCACGAGCCAGATGACACTCTGGCCCAGATTGTAGCCCATGGTGGCCGCGCGATCGCCGAGCGAGTCGTGGGCGTGCCGAGTGAAGGTTGCTCCGGCATTCGAATGGATGACGAGAGCGTCCGAGAGCACGATGCTGAGCGGCACGTTGAGCTGGACCCCCGTTCCTCCCGTACCGAGGCCCTGCCGGCTCGAGCCTGTGGGGGCGACGACGCTAACCCGCGGCGCCAGAGCCACCATCGACGCCCCACTGCCGAGGAGTTGGTAGCGATAGTTCAGCGCGGCGTCGCCGACGCCTCCGCGCCCGGCCGGCGTCTCATCGACGCGCATGACGGGAAGCGAGTAGCTGAGCTGGTGCCGCAATCCGCCCACCGGCCACTCCTGGGTAAATGTGTAGCCCCAGACCGTGCTCCCGACGGCGCGCGAGAAGGTATTGATGTGCTGAACGACGCCGCCCTCCTGGTTGTACGCCTCCTCGACAAGGAAGCTGTTGTCCTGGATCGGCTTCGGCGCCCGCGTGGTGTCCGTCGCCTGAGCCGACGCCGCGACGGCTCGTATGAGCGAGCACAACAATATCAGCCGTTTCATTGTGTCATCCGCGTGTCTAGCTGCCCAGGCATACAGCTCCCATGTCGAGAGAGATCAGATTTCTGCAGAACGAAAGTCATATTTAGTCTTACCTAACTTTTTGGGCAAGGGCTCCCTTTTCTGACGTAATCGGACGTGCCCTGCCTAGCCGGGTGAGGGGAATCAAGGGTTGGGTCGGACGAGCGCCTCATGACACCGGCACAACGACCCTGCGGTCGTACGAGACGGGCGCCGATCGTCCGGGTACCCGGTGATTAGGAATAATATGTCAAGATAATACTTGACAAATAGGAAGTGTCGTCGTTAACCTGGCCGTTCGTGTGGCGTGTCAGTCGACGCCACTGCGGGAGCCCCGAGAGCGAGCGCCATGAGCGACGAGCAGGCAGCATTCACCGGCCCCGACCTCACCCGAGGTGTTCCACTGTCGGAGCTCGCCGACGGCACCATGCTCGCAGGCCATGCCCACGGTCAGTCGGTGCTCCTGGTGCGACGCGGCGACGAGATCTTCGCCATCGGCGCGCAGTGTACGCACTACGGCGCCCCGCTCGCCGAGGGTCTGCTCGTGGGGGACACGGTGCGGTGTCCATGGCATCACGCGTGTTTCAGTCTGCGCAGTGGGGAGGCGCTGACTGCACCGGCGCTGAATCCCGTTGCGCGCTGGGACGTGGTGCGGCGAGATGGGGCCATCCATGTCATCCACGAGTCGCGCGTCACCGACGGCGCGACGCCACCGCTTAGCCGTCGCAAGCCCGCCACACTCGCACAATCGGTGGTGATCATCGGTGGTGGCGCCGCCGGGAGTGCCGCGGCAGAGATGCTGCGCCGAGAGGGATACGAGGCGCCGATCACGATGATCACCGCGGACGACGCGGCGCCGTATGACCGTCCCAATCTCTCCAAGGACTATCTCGCCGGCACCGCCTCCGAGGAGTGGATCCCCCTCCGATCTCCTGACTTCTACCGGGACCACGACATCCGCCTCATGCTGAGCCGGCGCGTGGTGGATCTCGACGCGGCGAGTCGCCGAATATCACTCGACGACGGCTCGACGCTCCAGTTCGACGCCCTGCTCCTTGCGACGGGCGCCGAACCGGTGCGGTTGCTGGAGCTGCCTCGGCCCGGACTTCCGATGCATTACCTCAGAACCCTCGCCGACAGTCGGGCCATCATTGCGGCCGCCCAGCGCGCGACGCGCGCGGTGGTGCTCGGCGCGAGCTTCATCGGGCTCGAGGTCGCGGCCGCGCTGAGGACGCGTGGGATCGAGGTGCACGTCGTGGCGCCCGACGCGCGACCACTCGAACGCGTGCTCGGGCCCGAGCTCGGCGACTACGTGCGCACGCTGCACGAGCAGCGCGGTGTCGTATTCCACCTGGGCCAGACCGCTGAACGCATCGGCATCGACGGTGTCACTCTCTCCGGCGGCTCGTTCATCGGGGCGGACCTGGTGATCGCGGGCATCGGAGTGCGACCGAGCGTGGCACTGGCCGAGCGCGCTGGACTAGCGATCGACCGCGGTGTCCTCGTCAGCGAGCAGCTGGAAACGAGCGTCCCGGGCATCTACGCCGCTGGCGACATCGCACGATGGCCCGACCCGTTGACTGGTGACCGCATTCGCGTGGAGCACTGGGTGGTCGCCCAGCGACAGGGGCAGACGGTCGCGCGCAACATGCTCGGTGCCGGGGAGCGATTCACCGCTGTCCCATACTTCTGGAGCCGCCACTACGACAGCGCGATTCAGTACGTCGGTCACGCCGAACGGTGGGACCAAACGGTCACGCGAGGCGACATCGGCGCCGGCGACGGAATGGTCGCCCTCACGCTGGCCGGGCGGACGCTCGCCGTCGCGACCGTCGGGCGCGAGCGGGCAAGCCTCGAGGCAGAGGCAGCGATGGAGACAACTATGGAGTCGGGCGATCGATCGGCGCTCGACGCTCTCCTCGTAGGCCAATCGTGACGCCGATGCGAGAGCCGACGCCTTGCTCCGCAGCGCAGGTCACCGTCACCCGCCGACTGCGGTTCAACGCCGCGCATCGCCTGCACAATCGGGCGCTCTCCAACGAGGAGAACCGCGCTGTGTACGGCAAGGACAACAATGTCCATGGGCATGGCCACAACTATGTGCTGGACGTGTCGGTACGAGGTCCCCTCGACCCGCGCACCGGCTACGTGATCGACCTCGGCGAGCTGCAACGTCTGGTTCAGGCGACCGTCATCGATCAGCTCGACCATCACAACATGAATCATGACGTCGAGTTTCTGCGGGACGTGAATCCCACGTCAGAGCACGTCCTCCTGGCCTGCTGGCGCCTGCTTCAGCCGCTCATCGGTTCCGGGCACCTGGCACGACTACGTCTCCACGAGAGCGAGAACAACTATGTCGAATACGAAGGCTAGCAGCCGCTCCGGAGCGACGGGACACCCGTCCATCACCACCTCGCTCGGACCGAGCGGTCACGACGAGTATCAGGACCTCGTGCACCGCCAGCTCGCCCTCCTGGGCGAGGATCCCGAGCGTGACGGCCTCGTCAAGACTCCCGAGCGCGTGGCGAAGGCAATGGCCTGGCTCACGCGCGGATACGCTCTCGACGCCCGAGCCGTGATCGGAGACGCCCTGTTCGAGGAAGCGCACGAGAACATGGTGATGGTACGCGACATCGAGCTCCACTCGATGTGCGAGCACCACATGCTCCCCTTCTTCGGCAAGGCGCACATTGCCTACATCCCGGACGGTCGGATTGTCGGGCTGAGCAAACTGCCGCGTGTCGTCGAGGTCTTTGCCCGGCGGTTGCAGGTGCAGGAGCGGCTCACCGAGCAGGTCGCCGAGGCGCTGTGCGACGTGCTTCAACCAAAGGGGATCGGCGTGGTCCTCGAGTGCTCGCACCTCTGCATGATGATGCGCGGCGTCGAGAAGCAGAACTCGAAGACGATCACCTCGGCGCTGCGCGGAGTCTTTCGCGATGACCCGAGCACGCGTGCCGAGTTCCTGCGGCTTGCGCACGCGCCGTCAGGGGCGGCGTGACCGCATCGGGCTGCGGTCTGCCCACCGGCGGCAGTGCGGGAGCGCTCGCGAACCACACGGAGTGCGTGGCGGTGTCCGACCGATTCCGCGGGGCATTGTGCGAGCGCCTGGCCGGTCGCCCCAGCCGGCGCATTCGAGCGGGCGGTTTCGTCTATTTCCAGGGCGACGACGCTGGCAGCGTCTTCCTGCTTCGGAGCGGACTGGTGAAGACGAGCACTCATTCATCGGACGAGACGGAGGTCACGCTGCGCATCCATCGGTCGAACGAGATCTTCGGTGAGCTGTGCCTGTGTGTCGGCGGGCGGCGTGACCAGGCGAGAGCGCTGGAGCCCAGCGAGGTGGTGGAGATCCCGCTTCCCGCACTGCTGGCGCAGCTGGAGCGCGACCCGCAGGCGGCGTGCGACTTCACCCGATCGATCTGCGAGCGGCTTGGCGAGGCGTATGAGCAGCTTCGGAGCGTCTCGCTCGATCCGGTGCTCGCGCGCCTGGCGCGTACACTGCTCGCGCTCTCGGCCTCCGACGAGGCCACTACGCCTGATGTCGGCGTGATCCCGCACGCCATCACGCAGGACGAACTGGCACGAATGATCGGCGCTCGGCGGGAGGTGGTATCCACGCTGCTGAACCGCCTGCGCGAGAGCGGTCTGATCCGGTACACACGGAGGAGTCCAATCCAGGTGGATCGCTCCGCGCTCTCCGAGTTCCGCCGATCGATCGAGCGGGAGTGACGCGGATGTTAGCCACCTAACACACGGCCGCGTCATTCCGGTTACGGTGTCACGACGGCGCAACAATCGGCAGTGGCGCCCGCTGGGCGCGTTGCACGATCAATCGGACGAAGAGGGCACGACATGCCACGAACACAATCAGGTTCTGATCGGAAACGGCTCGCGCTCGGGATGGCGCGTACCATGATGCGGAGCCGGATCAGTGCGATCGTCTGTCTCATCGGATCGGCGGCGGCCTGTCACGCTGCCGACGCCGCGACCGAGGAACACCCGGCACCCCAGGCGGCGCGCGATACCGTGTCAACCGACGTGGCAACGGTTCTCGCCGAAGGACAGCGCATCTTCCGTTTCGAGACCTTCGGCGACGAATCCTTCTGGACCGACACGCTGCGCATGCACGAGGTCATCCAGAAGGCGGTCGATCCGACGACCGCACTCTCTGTGGGGCTCAAGGTGGACGCCGCGGTGTTGCCGGCAGGCATCCTGAAAACGGTGGACCTCCGGAGCCCGGCGACGACCGTTGCACTGCTCAAGATGAACGCGGTCGTCGGCCTTCAGGCCACCGTCGATGCGAACAACACCATCACGCGCATCGGTGTCACCTGCGCGCTCTGTCATTCGACCGTCGACAACTCGGTCGCGCCGGGAATCGGTCGGCGGCTGGACGGATGGGCGAACCGCGACATCAATCCCGGCGCCATC
>JBBQYZ010000142.1:0-7047 GCA_038208205.1 Gemmatimonadales bacterium
CTTCGGCGGGTGAGAGAACCGCCGGCAGCGAGGCGTCAGTCAGCCGCTCCGCGTCGAACCCCGCCTCGTACCGGGTCAGCAGCTCCAGCTCCGCCTCGCGCGTGGGGTAGGGCATGACGGTCTTGACGAGAAACCGGTCGAGCTGCGCCTCCGGGAGTGGGTAGGTGCCCTCGTGCTCCACCGGATTCTGCGTGGCGAACACCGTGAAGGCATCTCCGAGTGGGCGCGAGATGCCGTCCACGGTGACCTGTCGCTCCGCCATCGCCTCCAGCAGCGCGGACTGGGTCTTCGCCGGCGCGCGGTTGATCTCGTCGCCCAGCAGGAGATCGGCGAAGATGGGGCCAGCCTGGAACTCGAAGCCGCGCGCGGGGTCGCGGAGCACGTTGACTCCCGTCACGTCGGACGGCATCAGATCCGGGGTGAACTGGATGCGGGCGAAACGGAGCCCGAGCGCCGAGGCGAGAGAACGAACGAGCAGCGTCTTGGCCGTGCCCGGCACCCCCTCGATCAGCACGTGCCCACGCGCGAGGTAGGCAGTCAGCGCATCGGCCACCGTCGCGTCCTGGCCGACGACCCGTGTCGCGACGGCGCGGCGCACCCGATCGAGGAGGTCGCTGCCCTGCTGAACCGTGAGTGCTGTTGTCATGCTCGCGTGGTGGTGAGTGAGTCTTCGATGTGGCGAAGCGCGGCGCCGGCTGTGGCGAGGTCGTGCCCGGAGATCGGCGTGCGCAAGGCGCGGCGCACCAGCGACACCTCGTCACCGAGCGTCGAGTCGGCTGCGAGGACGGCGTCGAGGAATGCGTCGTCGTCGCGACGGCGTGCGGCGGCAATCGGCCCCTCCACTCGCCAGCGCATTCCACCCAGCAGGCGTGACACGGCGGTGCGTGACGCCCCCACCTGCTCGTACGCGTGGGCCAGCGCGTCGATCTGCTCGAGGGGATTCCTGCGTTCCATGCGCTCGACGTCGACCGGAGGGAGGGCACGCGGCGCAAGCCCCCACAGCAACACGAGTCCCGCCGCCGCCAACACCAGAATCGCCCGCCCCGCCGGATGGCCTCGCAGAAAGCGCGTCGTCACCCGCACGATGGACGGCGTGGGGCCGAAGCCCTGGTGGTACTCGTCGAACACGAGCGTCGCGCGCGCGGCGGGGCCGCCGGCCCTCAGCCACTCCAGCATCCGCAGCGCGATCGCGTCGGCGCCCCACTCGCACCGGCGCAGCACGTCGTTTCGCAGCAGGTCCGGGTCGGCCACGACGACGACGCGGCCGCGACCCAGGGTGAATCCAACGGCCGATGGCGCGGTGACGTCGCCCAGCGTCGTACCGGCGATGGACGCGAACTCGATCAGCGAAGCAGGTTTGCGGCGCACCCACTGCACACCGAAGAGGTGCGCGCGCCCGTCTGGCCACAGCGGTGGAGTGAGGTCGCGCTGCCGACGACACCCTGCGCTGTCCGCCTGCTCCGTTCGCAGGATGCCGCCGGCACCCGTGTGACGTACGCCGAGCGAGTCGGCCAGGGCGTTGCGATCGTCGAGCGCGAGCAGGAGTGCGTCGCCGCCGCGAACAGCCTGCAGAAGGACGTGCGCTTCCTCGGGCGAGATAGGCATTGGCGGGGCGAGCACGGCGTGAATCGTCGTACCGCTGGCGAGCAACGTGACCAACGGGCCGTCGCGGAGGCGTGTCGTGAAGCCGAAGCGTTGGGCGGTCTCCAGGAGGGCGCGCGCGCCGAGCCCACCGGACAGGTGGGCGGACAGGCGCGCATCGCCGAACCGGCCCACCGATTGTTGCGGGGCCAGGAGGGCGACGCACAGCATGACCGTCAGGATCAGCGGCAGCACCGCAGCGGGACGCGTCCACCACTCCTGACGTCGCGGCGGCGCGAGGACGGGGGCCGTCATGCCGCCCGTGCCGCAGGCCGGAAGGGCCCAGCCAGTCGTCGCAGGTCGTCGACGAGTGCGGCGTCGCACCCGCCATGCCCGTACACGGCCACGTCGAACCGCCGACCGAAGTCGCGAAAGGCCACGTAGCGCGAGGAGCCGCGCGTCCTGAGCTCGCGCGCGTAGTCACCGCTTGTCTTCGACGGATCGAGCCGCAGGCGATCGTCGCGTGCCAGGCTGCCGATGACGCCACGATAGAGCGCATGGGCCGCGTCCTCGTGACGGCCAGCCGACGCGAGACGGTCGGCGGCGCGCCACGGATCCTCCCCCGCCGCCGCCCCCCGGGTCCCGGCGCTCCCCACCGCGCCCTCGACACGCGCTCTCGCTGCCAGCGCGAATCGCGCGACGACGACGAGCACGAGCACGAGCGCCAGCCCGAGCGCGGCGTTGCGCGCCACGCTCACGCCGCCGATGTACGTGAAGAAGCGATCGAGCCAACCCGCGAGCCAGCCGAGCGCGCGCTCGACGATCGAGCTCGAAAGGGAGCGGTGGAACGCAGGTCCCCGGACGACCGTCTGCACCGTGTCGTGCACCGCGCTCGCCGTCCAGGCGCGCGGCACGACCTGTGTCAACAGCACCCGCTCATCGCTCGGTGGCGGCGGACGCTGGCGTCAACGCGTTCGCCATCAGCTCCACATCGAAGCCCTCGCTTCCGATGCGCGCGTCGTAGTAGAGCAACGCTTCCGTGATCGCGACCACCGGGTATACGAGCACCGTGACCGTGGACTGCACGATGACCTGAAGAGTGAAGTTGCCGATCAGCGACGCTGCGGCGTACAGCCCATAGAACAGCAGCAGGTAGATGATGCCGACGAGCCCGAGGGTGTTGAGGACATGCCACTTGCGTCCCCGCGACAGCTGCGATGACCGGGACATCGCGCCACCGGCGCTGGCGCCCTCGAGCACGGCCGCCGGGATGGCGGCGAAGTAGCGTGACACGACGTACAGTGTACCGACGAAGAAGGCGAAGAAGCCGACACCGATGAGGAGGTACCGGAGCGCCGCGGCCCCGAGGATGCTGGCCGTACGCGGAAGGGCGCGCCGCACCGCCGCGCCGACGTCGACCTCCTCGCCGAGGTAGGCCTGTGAGGCGCAGACCACCAGCACGGCACTCATCATGGCGATGGTGAGCCATCCGGCGATGGAGGAGATGGCCATCACCACCACGTCCCGCGGACCGACGGAAGCTGTCCCGAGAAAGCGGCCCGGATCGCCCACGACGAGGAGCTGGATCAGGAGGAGGGGCGAATACGCGATCGCCGCGCACATGACGAACTGCGCGTAGTGCGCGCGCAGGATCTGGAACGATGCGTCGACGATCTCGGTCGCGGATCGTGATCGCAGCTCGGGGGGTACCATCGACGGGGACCTACCGGGTGGGGGGCGGAGCGGCGGAAGATGGCGCGCGCGTGGAGACCGGGCCAGGGTCCGACGTCGGCCTCCCGAGCCGTCAGGTCGCCCCCACCGCCTCGTTCGACGACGGAGTGCGGCGGTGCGGGCTCGGCTCGTCGGTCACCAGCACCTCGAGCTCGCGCTCGCAGAGGTTGAGGTGATAGTGGGTGCCCACGATGCCCACCCGCAGATGGCTCAGCGTGAGCTGACGGCCTTTCTCGAGGTCATCGGCGTTGTCGAAGCGCACGCTGCTGCGTCCGTCCACGAACGTGACGCCGCCAGCGCCCTCGACCTCGCCGAGATGGCCCTTCACCACGAGCGCAGTGTTCTCGTCGATCCCGAGGCCGAGCAGCGCGGGGTTGCCCCCGATGACGACGAACAGTCGCTGCAGGCGGCGGCGCTGCGAGAAGTGCGTGTCGATGATCGCCTCGTACCCGAGCAGACCGAAGCCCGGCCCGATGTACTGCTCCACGAGATTGCCCTCATCGTCGATCTCGCCGCCGGCCATCGTCAACATGGTGAGCGCCGCCGCGCCGGCGCTCGTGCCGCACACTACGCCGCCGCGCGTGAAGAGCTCCTTCATTGCCGTGCACGTACGCGTGCCGCTCAGTGCGGCGACAAGCTTGACCTGATTGCCGCCGCCCAGGAAGACCGCGGCCGCGTCCCCGATCATCGCAGCCGCCTCGCGGTCGGCGCGCGCATCGGCGCGGTCCACGCGGGGAAACTTCACCGCCGTCACGCCCTGCGAGGCGAAGTCACCGCGCCAGAGCTGCGCACTGTTCGCGGGATCGGCCGACGCCTCCGTGATCCCCACGATCGGCCCGTCGAGCGCGCGCACCTCGTCCAGGAACACGCCGATCGCGCGGCCAGTCGGCGTGCACGCGCCACCAATGAGGACCAGCGTGCCCCCCTGCGGCCCCTCGTGCCTGGCCTCGACGGGCGAATCGACCCGGGGAGGATTGACGTGCTGCTCGTTCGCGCTGGTCATTGGCGGCTCGTGCCGGCGAGCGTTGCGGCGGCGAGCGCCGCGGCGACCTGGGCGGCGGCCGACACGCTGGGATCGACCGGCCCCACGTCGACGTCCGTGTCTCCGCACCCCTCGAGCCAGATCCGTCCTTCCCTGATGCTGCCCACCGCACGCGCGCGCTTGACGTCGCGCCGTGATACCGGGCCCTCCACGGCGAAGACGGCGATCCGGCACCCCGAATCACGCGCGTAGTCCTGGATCTCCCAGTTCTGGGCCGGACAGACGACCATGCCGTCGCGCTCGACCGCGTCGGCGAGGACGTTCACGAGCCGTACCGCGCGCTCCTCGTCCCGGTAGCGGGGGGGAACGTCCGCCAGCTTGGCGTTCAGGATGATCGCCATCCGCGAGCGGGCGTATGGCAACCCCGCCTGCAGCAGGTAGCTCGGCGAGACGTCGATCACGAGCGCGTCCGGATCAGCGAGGCGCCCGCGCAGCAGCCGTTGCGCCTCCACCCGTCCCTCCCCCCCCGTCACCCCGCACAGCACCCGGCCGTGAAGCGGCGGAGTGTTGGGCGTGTCGGCGATCGCGCGGAGCTCGGTGACCGCCGCATCCACGCTCACGAGCGTTCCGTCGAACGCCTGCTGCACGGTCTGCAGCGCCAGCGCCGCGGCCCGCAGACCCACCTGCTCGTGCTCGTGCTCGAACACGAGCGTGTACTCGCCGTCCACATCGCCGCCGCGGGTGCGTCCGTAGCCAACGTCATGCCCCAGCATCGTCTGGAGCTCGAGCGCGACGTGCTCGACGATGTGTGGGGCGTAGGTGCCGCGCCGCAGCCGCAGGACGAACCCGCCGCGCTCACCGATCGAGCAGCGGTGCTCCACGAGGCCGGGCATCGCCTCCACCAGCCGCTCCTGGACTCCCGCGACGTCGGCGGAGGAGATGTCGTCGTATGCCCCGACGGCGAGATCCATTCGCGTCACCGGCCGCAGCGACCAGAAGTTCTTCCCCCGCGTCGCGTGCAGCTTCGTCATCCGCACCTCGGTCGCGGCATCGGGCCGGATCGCCGCGGCGGTCACGACGGAAACGACGCGCGCCGCCGCACCGCTGCCAGCGTCGCCGGCACCTTGTCGGCGTGGATCACCAGCAGGTCGTCCTCGCCGAGCAGGTCGAGCCCATGATTGATCGCCTCGTCCTCCTCGTACATGACCTCGATCCGATCGGCGGCCAGCCCCCCTTGCAGCAATCCTTCCCGCAGCAGACCCGCGATCTCGCCACGCTCGCGGCCGCGCCGGTTGATGTCTTCCTTGATGATGACCCGGTCGAATCCGACACAGAGCCGACCCGCCTCGCGGATGTCGTCGTCGCGCCGATCGCCCGGTACCGTGATCACGCAGAACCGCTTCGCCGCCGGTGTGCGAAAGACGAGCTCCACCAGCCCGGCGATCGCCGCCGGGTTGTGCGCGTAGTCCACGAGCACCCGGCCGCCGCCGCGGATCCGGATCAGGTTCAGGCGGCCCGGGGTCGTCGTCGGGGAGGGAAAGAACGAGAGCAGCCCGGCGCGTATGTCGTCGTAGCGCATTCCCTGAACGTAGGCCGTCGCCACTGCCGCGAGCACGTTCTCGCGCTGGAAGCGCGCGGCGCCGCCGAGTGAAAGCGGGACGTCATGCTCGGCGGCGATCGGGATGCGCAGTCGCCCACGGCGGATCACGAACGTGTCCTGCTCCACCACTACCGCGATGCCGCCGCGCGCGACGTGATCGTCCACGAGCTGATTCTCGCCGTACTCGCGCGCCGAGAACAGTACGATGTCCGCGCCCGTGCGGTCTCGCATCGCGTACACGAGGGGGTCATCGGCGTTGAGCACCGCGTGGCCCTCACGCTTGGTGACGGCCGGGACCACGCTCTTCACGTCGGCGAGCTGCTCGAGCGAGTGGATGCCACGAAGGCCGAGGTGATCGGCGCTCACGTTCAGCACGACCCCTACGTCGCAGGCATCGAATCCGAGGCCGGCGCGGAGGATGCCGCCCCGCGCCGTCTCGAGCACGGCCACGTCGACGGTGGGATTGGTGAGGATGATGTTCGCCGCGAAGGGGCCGGTCATGTCCCCCTCCATCACGAGCCGGTTCTGCAGGTAGACGCCGTCGGTCGTCGTGAAGCCCACCGTGCGCCCGGTGTTGCGGAACAGGTGCGCGATGAGCCGCGTCGTCGTCGTCTTTCCGTTCGTGCCGGTCACCGCGATCACCGGAATCGTCGGGTTCTCGCCAGGCGGGAACAGCATGTCGATGATCGGTGCGCCCACGGCGCGTGGGGTCCCCTCCGTGGGGTGCGTATGCATGCGGATCCCCGGGCCGGCGTTCACCTCGATGATCACCGCCCCATTCTCGCGAAAGGGCACCGAGATGTCGGGCGTCATCACGTCGACCCCGCCGATGTCGAGCCCGACCGCGGCGGCGGCCATCTCGCACGCCGTGATGTTGTCGGGGTGCATCTCCTCCGTCCGGTCGATCGAGGTGCCCCCGGTGGAGAGGTTCGCCGTGGGACGCAGCATCACCGTTTCGCCCTCGGCCGGCACGCTGTCGATGGTGCGCTCGCTCTTGGCGAGATAGGATTCGGTCTGCTCGTCGAGGGGCAGGCGAGTGAGGATCTTGGTGTGTCCGCATCGGCACGCTCGTCGCCGATGTGCCGGTCGGCATGGTCCTCGCGCAGATCGGGCGGCGGCGCGCGATGTTCATCGGCATCTTCCTCGCCGCCAC
>JBBQYZ010000143.1:0-7003 GCA_038208205.1 Gemmatimonadales bacterium
GAGCAAGGCCAAATAGGCAGCGAGAGACGGCCCGTCTCGATCAAGACGCTGCGGGTAGGCTGCTCGAGGGTGTGGGTGACCGCACTCCTAGAGGAATGACCGTCCGAGTGTTCAACACTCGACAGAACCCGGCTTATAGGCTGGCAGTATTCGGCGCCGTCGTCCCCTGTCGGGGCGGCGGCGCCGATCGTTCGTCCTGCCGCGTGGTGATTAGTAACAAAGTGTTATTAATCTCCAATTACTTAAATACTATTTATCCTCGTCGCGCCGGCCGAGCCGGTCGCTCGTGCGCGCGTCCTGGAGGAATCCCTTCCGGGGCACCCAGCGACCTGCGAACACCTGACGAAGCGTGCGCCAGATCAGGCGCACCATCACGATCAGGAGAACAAGGACGATCAGTGCGAAGGCGAGCGTGAGATAGGGATGCTGCCACAGGCTGAGGACGATCGTGGTCACCAACCCCAACTCGGCGGTACTCGTCACCGCGTTGCTCAACGGCTCCGGCGACATGTCCACCGCGTACCGCAGCCCCAGCTTGGTGGTGTGCGTCGTGACGGCCAGACTTCCGCCGATCAGGGCCGCAACGAGAACAAAGGCGGGATCACCGTGCCATGCGGTGGCCGCGGCGAGCGCCGCGGCGGCGGGAGGGCGTATCAACGAATGCATGGTATCCCATGCCGACGCCACGGCGGGGACCAGCGACGCGAGGAACTCGATGACCATGATCACCAGGGCGACGGCGATCACCCACCACGAACTCAGCCCGGTGAGGCTACCCGGCAGCGGACCGATCCAACCGAGACGCGCGGCAAGGCCAACGATGCCAACAGTCGCGTAGAGATTGAGTCCGGCGGCGTAGGCGATCCCTGCCGCCTGAGCGAGCGTCTGCAGCGTGTTCATGACCTCACCTCGCGACCGTGTGACGGAGTGAACCGCACACCGTGGACCAGCAGTCGGGGGGGCGGATCCAATCGAGACACCCCGCTACCATCTCAGTCCACCAATCGGAGGGGCATCACCAGGCAGAGATAGGTCGCGGAGTCGTTCCACCCTTCCGGCTCCACTGTCGCTGCACGCTCCGGTGCCTTGAAGGTGAGCTTGACCTCTTCGGTCGGGATATACCGCAGGATCTCCAGCAGGTAGCTCGCGTTGAAGCCGATATCGAGTTGATCTCCGTCGAATCGCACCGCGAGCTCGTCCGTCGCCTCACCGAGATCCGGCGTCTGCACGCTGAACTTCAGCATGCCGGCATTGAACGAGAGCCGAATGCGGTGCGTCTGATCCGAGGCGATGACCGACATACGCTTGAGCGCGCTCGTGAGCGCGACCTTGTCGGCGATCGCGATGCGGTCGTTGTCCTTGGGGATGACCTGATCGTAGTTCGGATACGGACCTTCGATCAGGCGAGTGAACACGGAGGTGAAGGGAGACCGGAAACCAAGATGGTTGTCGCCTCGTGCAATCTCGAGCTCCTCGTCCGCCGGAAACAAGCGCCGGATCTGTTCGAGCGCCTTCGGCGGGACGATGAGATCCGCAGCTGGCGCCCCACTCGATTTGATCGGCACTTCCATCTTGGCGAGACGGTGGCCGTTCGTCGCCACCATTCGCATCGACTCCGGCTTGAGCTCCCAGAGCACCCCATTGAGGATCGGACGGCTTTCTTCCGTGCTGACCGCGAAGGATGTATGCGAGATCAGCTTCTGCAGATCCCCGGACCGGATGCGCCAGCTTTCGTTGAAGCGCACCGTCGGGAAGCTCGGGAACTCGTCTCGCGGCAGGCCCAGGATCTTGAAATGTGACCGGCCACAGTCCAATGTCACCCGCTGCTCACCGACCGCCGCGACCTTGACGGGTGAGGGTGGGAGCTCACGCGCGATCTCGGACAGCTTCTTCGCCGGGATGGTGATCGCCCCCATCGTCTCGACGTCGGCCGCCACCTCGGTGCTCACGGCGATGTCGAGGTCGGTCCCCGAGAGGCGGATCCCCTTGTCGGTCGTCTCCACCAGGATGTTCGCGAGGACGGGCAACGTGGTCTTGGTGGGGATGCTCGCCGCCACGGCCGCCAGCCCTTCCTGGAGCTTTTCCCGGGAAATCGTGAACCGCATCACCGCTCCTGTTTGCCGAGTGTGGTGCTGAATGTGTGAAACTTGCCGGTGCTTCTGTTTCTCTCTTTAAGTAAGAGAAGAATCTAGTAGCAGCCGTAGAGGGTGTTGAAGTGTGGGTAGAGCAGTACAACCGTCGGCTTTCCATCGACTTGCGAGCCGTCCACGCCTGTGGAGCCGATGTGGACTCCTGACGTTCTCCACGAGCGGCTGACGCGCATAGAGTGTTGAACCGCGGGGCTCCACACTCGTCTGGGGGAGATTGGGGAGAACTTACCCGTCTATGCCGCGGTGTGTGGACAAAGCTCCACCTTGTTGGTCAGCCGGCAAGTGCCTCCAGCAGTCCGCGCAGCTTTCCGACCCGCTGGGCAAAGGTCGGCTCTTCTCGTAGCCCGCCTGCTACGCGCTCGAGACTGTGGATCACGGTCGAGTGGTCGCGGCCCCCGAATGCCGCGCCGATCTCGACGAGCTGCATGCTGAGCAGCTCGCGCATCAGGTACATGGCCACCTGGCGCGGGGCGGTGAGCGCCTTCGTCCGGGTCTTGGAGCGTAACCCTTCTGGAGTGACACCCCATTCTCGGGCCACGGCCTGCTGAATGCTGTCGGTGTTGAGCACCGGGGTGCCGCTACCACCGAGTTCGCCCGGTCGCAGCTTGTCGCGCAGCGCCTCGCGTGCGACGTCGACTGTGATCTCGCGGTGCTTCAACGAAGCATAGGCGAGCAACTTGATGATCGATCCCTCGAGCTCCCGCACGCTCGATCGCACGTGTTCGGCGATGAAGCGAATGACGTCTTCCGGAATTGTCAGCTCGAGGTGGTCGAGCAGCGCCTTGTTGCGGAGGATCGCGATGCGGTGCTCCAGGTCGGGTAACTCGATATCCGCGACCATTCCCCACTGGAAGCGGCTCACGAGGCGCGCTTCGAGACCGGGGATCTCCGACGGCGGACGGTCGCTGGTGAGGATGATCTGCCGTCCTGCTTCGTAGAGGGCGTTGAAGGTATGAAAGAATTCTTCCTGTGTCGCTTCCTTTCCCTTGAGGAACTGGATGTCGTCGACGAGGAGCAGGTCCGTCTCTCGGTACCGGCGCCTGAAGTCCTGGGTGGTCCTCGTCTGGATGGACGCGATCATCTCGTTCGTGAACTGTTCCGTTCCGATGAACGTGATGCGTGTCTCGGGGTGACGATCCATCACGTCGTGGGCGACCGCCTGCATGAGGTGCGTCTTCCCCAGTCCCGTCTCGCCATAAAGAAAGAGTGGGTTGTAGGCCTTCCCGGGTGCCTGCGAGACGGCGGCGGCGGCGGCGGCGGCGAGCTCGTTCGACTTGCCGATGACGAAATGGTCGAAGGTGTACCGCTCACTGAGTGGTGAGTTGATGCCGCCCTGCTTCTGTCGCTGTTCTGGCTGGAAAGTCGACGGTGGTGGTGCGACGAACAGGTCCATCTGGTTTCGTGTCTTTCGCTCTTCGTGCACGCGGAAGACGACCGACAGCGGATGACCCAGCGCGATCGGAGCAAGACCGGAGAGGAGCGCCGCGTGCTTCGACTCGTTCCAGTCGGCTGCGAACTGATCCGGTGAGCCGACGACGAGGGTAGTGCCCTCGATGGCAAGCGGCTCCGTCGGCTCCAGCCAGGTCCGAAACGTTTGTTCCGGAAGCTCCAGGCGGGCGCGATCGAGGAGTCGCGTCCAGACTTCTGTCGCCGAGAGCGTCATGACGGGAATGTGGATAACTGCGGGAGGCGGGGAGCGAAGCTATCCGAGCCAAATCGAAAACGCAAACCGCCGAAGCAACTCCAGTTCGCGAGTGCAAGCAAGACTGTCGCTCCCTATTAGGCGCCGTGCTGCTGGCGTCGCCGCTCCCCGCGTGCGCGCCTTCCGGCGCGCCTCAGATGCCTTGACCTATCTCCCTGTGCTGACTAAGTTTACCCGTCTGTACCGCAGTTCGCTTAGACCGCATCTGGAGTAGTCATAATGGGGAAGCCCACCTACCGCCCGCGCAACACGCGGCGGCTAAGAACGCACGGTTTTCGTGCACGTATGGAGACGAAGTGGGGCCGCGCGACACTGGCCCGGCGCCGGAAGAAGGGGCGGAAGCAGCTGACCGTCCGGATCCCGGACAAGTACGCGGGCGCCTGAGACGCCTCAGGCGTCGCTCGGCTTTCCGCGCGAAGCACGTATCACGCGAGGCGCAGAGCTGCAGCGCGTCGCCAAGGAGGGGAAGCGCATCCGGACCATGCATCTCGAGGTTCGGGCGGCGGCTTCCCCTCTCGCGCGTCCGGCAGGCACGCGGATGCGCGTCGGGCTCGTCGTTCCTCGCTTCAAGCATTCGGCTGTCGCGCGCAACCGGCTCAAGCGGCGGCTTCGCGAGCTCGCTCGCCTTCGACTGCTCCCCTCCGACATCGCCGCCGACGTGGTCCTCCGAATTCGTCCCGACGCATATGCCGCGACGTTCGAGTCTCTCGAGGGCGATGTGGCTCGTGCGCTGATCCAGCTGGCGCGGTGGCGCGCGGCGCTCCAGGAACCCGCATCTTCTGACGCGTCACCCGCGGAGCCGCCGGCCCCGTGATGCGCCAGCTGTTCATCCTGTTCGTCCGCGCATATCAAGTCACGCTCGGGCCCCTTCTGCCCGCGGCGTGCCGTTATTATCCCAGCTGTTCCGCGTACGCCATCGAAGCGCTCGAGCGCCACGGTGCGTGGCGCGGCAGCGTGCTCGCACTCCGCCGCATCGGGCGGTGTCACCCCTTCCGCCCTGGCGGCTACGACCCAGTGCCCTGAGCGGGCCAACGCCCGCCTGCCTGGATCTCCCATCTATGGACAAGCGTTTCTTTCTCGCGCTGGTGCTGACGGCCATCGTCATCGTCGTCACTCCGCTGCTCTTCCCGAAAGCCACCCGGTCGACGCCCTCCTCCGTCTCGATGGACACGTCGCGCGCGCGCGCCACGGTCATCCGACGCGACTCCGCCGTGATGCGGCCTGCCCCTTCGCCAGTCCTCGCGGGTCGGGATAGTAGCAGCCAGACTCCTGGCCCGGCCCCAGTCGAGACCACCACGGTGCGGACCGGACGATCGACCTACGCCTTCTCTTCGCGTGGTGCGTCGCCGATCTCGGTGGTGCTGGACAGCTATCCCTCGCGCCGGCCGCCGGCGGGCGCCCACAAGGTGGAGCTCGTGTCGCCGCGCGGCGTGCTCGCCCGCTACCGACTCGCGATCGGCGCCGACACAGTGGCACTCGACACCGTTGCGCTTCGCGTCGACTCCATGGCGCGCTCTGGTCCCGACGGCGGCGCTTCACCACGCGCCGGATCCGGGGCGGCTTCGCCGCTCACCTACCTCGGCGAGGTGGGGGGGCGGCCTGTTCGGCTCACCTACACCTTCATGTCGGACAGCTTTCTGGTTCGCGTGGAGGCTGCAGTGGGTGGCGCCCCGCCGGGCAGCGCGCTTCTGGTGGATTTGCCACGCACGCTGTACTCGAATGAGCCCGACACCACGGACGACCAGGGCCACCTCGCGGTGAGCTTTCGCCGTCCGCCGAGCGAGGTGAGCAGCGTCGGCTTCTCCAAGCTCGATACGGGAGAGGTACGCCTGGAACGGGGCCCTCTCGATTGGGTCGCGACCCGCAACAAGTACTTCCTCGTCGCCTATCGCGCGCTTGGCAAGACACCCTTCTCGGCGCTTCAACTGCGAGGGGCGCCCCGCGTGGGGAAGGTGGCGCCGGAGATCGGGGCGAGCGCCGTCCTTCCGCTGACCGCGAACGGCACCGCGGCCTTCGACATCTACGCGGGTCCGCAGGACTTCGAGCGACTCCAGCGCCTTGGCGCGGACCTCGACCAGGTGAACCCCTACGCGGGCTGGCTGCATGGCGTCGTGCAGCCATTCGCGACGATCGTGATGCGCGCGCTCCTCTGGATGAAGCGAACGACGCAGCTCAACTACGGTTGGGTGCTCGTGCTGTTCGGCGTGCTGATCCGATTGGCATTGTGGCCGCTCAATCAGGGGGCGATGCGCACGAGCATGAAGATGCAGCGCCTCCAGCCCGAGCTGCAGGCGATCCAGAAGAAATACAGCAGCGATCCACAGGTGCAGCAGCAGCACATCATGAAGATCTACAAGGACCACGGTATGAGCCCACTCAGTCCGCTCATGGGCTGCCTGCCGATGCTCCTGCCGATGCCGATCCTGTTCGCGTTGTACTTCGTGTTCCAGAACACGATCGAGTTCCGCGGCGTGTCGTTCCTCTGGCTACCCGACATCTCCCTGAGGGACCCGTACTACATCACTCCGCTCCTCATGGGCGTGTCCATGTTCGTGATGTCGTGGATCGGCATGAAGGGCTCGCCGCCGAACGCGCAGGCGAAGATGATGAGCTATATGATGCCCGTCATGCTGACGGTGCTGTTCCTGAACTTCGCGTCGGGGCTCAATCTGTACTACGCGGTGCAGAACGTGGCCGCACTGCCGCAGCAGTGGCTTCTGGCGCGCGAGCGGTCCAAGACGGCGACGGCGGGACCCGTGGCCGTGGTGAACGGGCCCAGTCCGGCCGTGAAGCGACGCTCATAGCGCGCTGCCGCTAGGAGCGGCAACTGTTCGGGGCGCGCCGCCCACGGGGCGGCGCGCCGGCTGCTCGTGGAGGAGCCGTGCAGATCACGTACATAGGTCATGCGACGCTGCTGCTCGAGATCGACGGTGTGCGGGTCCTCACCGACCCGAACTTCGAGTCGAACCTCGGGCGCTTCCTGCCTCGCGTCTCGGCTCCCGGTATCGCACTCGACGCGCTGCCTCGGCTCGACGCGATGTTGCTGACGCACGCGCACGCCGACCACCTCTCGTTCAAATCGCTTGATCGGCTCCCCCGCGACGTGCCGCTCTACGCGCCCCCAGTGGTCGCACGCTGGCTCGCCGACAAG
>JBBQYZ010000144.1:0-6948 GCA_038208205.1 Gemmatimonadales bacterium
GCCGGGGGGCCCCCCGCGCACCCCGGGCGGGTGCGCCCGGGCCCGTTCCCGCCGGTAATCCCCCCCACCCCCCTGTGGCTTCCGCGCGGGGTGTTCGCCCACCCGCTCGCCGCGCGCGCGGCGGCCGTCATCCTCGTGCACAACCACCCGAGCGGCGACCCCACCCCGAGCGCCGACGACCGGCTGGTGACGGAGCAGCTCGTCGCCGCCGGCAAGCTGCTCGACATCCCCGTCCATGATCACATCATCATCGGGCGCGGCCGCTACACCAGCTTCGCCGAGGCCGGTCTGCTCTAGCGGCGACGCTCGACGACGCCGGGCCACGCCGGACGACGCTGGCGAGCCCGGGGTCGAGCGCCCCATCTTAGGCGTCGATCCGTTCGGGTGAGGCGCCTCCTGCGCTCCCGCCGCGAACGCACCACGGAGAGCACCGATGACGGAGCGCGCGCACGCCGACCTCGCGGAGATGTCCGACGACCAGCTCCGCGTGCTCGAGGAGGATCGGTCACTGCCGATGGACCGCTGGCTCGCGGTCGAAGCGGAGCGCGGACGTCGAGTGAAGTCGAGTAGTCAGGCACCACCCGTCCCGCTCCAGGGCCACGCCGACAGCGCGCCCTCCTCGGCACCCAGCGACACAACGGAGCGTCGCTTGATCGACCCAGAGGCCGAGGACGGGCGGGTGCGCGCGGCGCTTGTCCAACTGCAGGCGCTGCTGGTCCCCGGAGAGCGACTGCTGGCCTACGCGGTGCAGCGGCGCCTCTTCGCATTGACGCACCGGCGGACGATCGCCGCGGCGACGAGCGGGCGGTTCGTCGTGCTCTCGCGCGCGCTCTTCGCAGGCTACGGGCTGTATGACGTTCGCTGGCAGGATCTGCGCGACGCCAACGTGCAGGCCGGCATCTTCGGGGCGACGATCAGCATCGCCTCGCTCGCGACGGAAGACTTCGCGTCGAACGATCACGCGAGCGGCCATCCGGGAGTGCGCGCGATATTCGTCGGTCTTCGGAAGTCGGCGGCGGAGCGGGTGTACGCGATCTGCCAGGCACAGGAGCAGGTCTGGCGTGAGAAGCGACGCCTGCGCGCGCAGGCGGGTGGCGTCCAGATCGGCGGCGCGGTCAACCCGGGGGGAGCACCCAGTACGGCGACCGCTGATCCGCTCGAGCGGCTTCGGCGCGCCAAGGAGATGATGGAGAACGGCTTGATCAGCGACACGGAGTACGAGTCGATCAAGGCGAGAGTCGTGGACGGCCTCTGAGCCTGCGCCGCGCTGCGCGTCAGCATCCTGCCGTCTGGTCATGTTTCCGCGCGCGGAGTATTAATTCATCGGAGGTGCGGTGTCCGACCGGGCGCCGCGCCATCCCGGCGATGAGGTGGCTGCGGTGACTGGCACGGCGCTGCGCGAGATCATTCCTGGTTGGTCGCTCGGCGGGGCGGAGAACAGCCGCCTCGACGAGGACGTCCTCGCGCGCGCCTATCGGTTCAGCGAGGAGGCGCATCGCGGGCAGATGCGCAACTCCGGCGAGCCCTACGTCACGCACGCCGTGGAGGTCGCGAAGATCCTCGCCGAGCTGCAGCTCGACACGACGACGGTCGCGAGCGGGTTGATCCATGACGTCGTCGAGGATACTGCGAGGACGATCGCGGATGTCGAACGCGAGTTCGGGCCGGAGATCGCGGCGATCGTGGACGGGCTCACCAAGATCGCCAAGCTCCCGAACAGCGGCTCGAAGCAGGACCGCCAGGTCGAGAGCTACCGCAAGCTGCTGCTCTCGATCGCCAAGGATGCGCGCGTCATCATCGTCAAGCTGGCGGACCGGCTCCACAACATGCGCACGCTGGAGTTCCTTCCCGAGGACAAGCAGCGCCGCATCGCGCAGGAGACCCGTGATCTGTACGCCCCGCTCGCGCATCGTTTCGGGATGGCCAAGATGCGGTGGGAACTGGAGGATCTCGCGTTCAAGCACCTCGAGACCGTCGACTACAAGGCGCTGGCGCGGAAGGTGGCGCAAAAGCGCGGCGAGCGGGAAGCGTTGATCGCGGCGCTTCGCCAGCCGCTCGAGCGTGAGCTGGCCAAGGCCGGCATCAGGAACGTGGAGGTCACCGGCCGTCCGAAGCACCTCTGGTCGATCTACAAGAAGATGAAGCAGCGCGAGCGCCCCTACGAGGAGATCTACGACCTCCTGGCCATCCGCGTGCTCGTCGACTCGGTCCCCGACTGCTACCACGCGCTCGGCGTCATCCACGATGGCTGGACGCCGGTGCAGGAGCGGATCAAGGATTACATCGCGCAGCCGAAGTCGAACGGCTATCAGTCGCTCCACACCACCGTCTTCGGGCCGGCGCGGCAGGTATACGAGATCCAGATCCGTACCACGGACATGCACCGCACCGCCGACTTCGGCATCGCGGCGCACTGGCTCTACAAGGAAGACGCGAAGAGCGCGGACGAGCTGGACAAGCACCTGAGCTGGTTCCGACAGATCCTCGAGCTCCAGCTCGACGCGAACACGCCCGATGAGTTTCTCGAGTTCCTCAAGCTCGATCTCTATCAGGACGAGATCTTCGTCTTCACGCCGACCGGCGACGTGATCCAGCTGCCGAAGGGTGCGACGCCGATCGACTTCGCGTTCGCGGTGCACTCGGAGGTCGGTCTTCGGTGCGCGGGCGCGAAGATCAACGGACGCATCGCGCCGCTCTCGCGCGCCCTCCGGAACTCGGAGCAGGTGGAGATCATCACGTCGCCGCTGGCGCGGCCAAGTCGGGACTGGCTCGCGCACGTGCGGACTGGTCGCGCGCGGCACAAGATTCGGCAGTGGCTGCGGCACGAGGAGCATTCGTCGTCGGTCAAGCTCGGGCAGGACATCCTCGAGCGCGAGCTGAAGCGCCGTCGCCTCGCGCGGCCTGACGATGCCACGCTCACCGCCGGCGCCCGCGCGCTGGCGTTGAGCGACGTGACCCATCTCTACGCGTCGATCGGGCAGGGCGACGTGAATGTCGCGCAGGCGATTCGCCACCTCTTTCCCGATCTCGAGGAGAAGGAGCCGGCGCCACCCACGTTCGTGGAGCGGCTGGTGGACCGCGTGCGCGGCACGAGGGGGGTTCGCATCCAGGGCGTCGACGGCCTGATGGTCCGCTACGCCCAGTGCTGCCAGCCAGTGCCGGGCGATCCTGTCACGGGCTACGTGACCCGCGGTCGAGGGGTGAGCATTCATCGGGCGGACTGTCCGAACCTGCTCTTCCTGGCGCACGAGCCGGAGCGGCGGCTGGAGATCGACTGGCAGGAGGCGGAGGGCGAGCGCTTCACCGTGCGGCTGGCGCTGGAGGGCAACGATCGCCGCGGCCTCTACGCCGACGTCGCCGCCGCGGTGAGCGAATCGGGGACCAATATCCGCAGCATGGAGCTGCGGACGAGCGACGGCCGCGCCTCCGGTGCCGTTCTCGTGGAGGTGGAGAACCTGGCTCACCTGCAGCGGATCATCCGCGCCGCGCGGAAGGTGAAGGGCATCACCGAGGTGGCCCGCCGGGAACGGATCAATCCTGACGGCGGCTAGCTGCCTGGGGATGACGAGGAGTAGCTCGGTAGGCCGGGACGTCGATCGGTGAACCGGTTGGGTTGACCCGCATTCGTTTCAAGATCGATCTCCTGGCCCTTACCTCCCGAAGAACGCCCGAAACGATTAGCTTTCTGCGATGCCTCCCCGCGCCGAATTCAAGCTCCAGGCTCCCTTCGAACCGGCGGGCGATCAGCCCCGGGCGATCGCCGAGCTCATGGCAGGTCTCGATCGCGACGACCGGTTCCAGGCGCTGCTCGGCGTGACCGGCTCGGGCAAGACGATGACGATGGCCAACGTCATCACCCAGTACGGAAAGCCCACCCTCGTCCTCAGCCACAACAAGACGCTGGCGGCGCAGCTGTACGGTGAGATCAAGAGCTTCTTCCCTCAGAACGCGGTCGAGTACTTCATCTCGTACTACGATTATTACCAGCCGGAAGCGTACGTCCCCACGACCGACACGTACATCGAGAAGGACGCGTCGATCAACGAGGACATCGATCGCCTCCGGCTGCGTGCGACCTCGTCCCTGATGGAGCGGCCGGACGTCATCATCGTCGCCACCGTGAGCGCCATCTACGGGCTCGGCGACCCGGTGTCCTACCGGGAGCAGATGGTCACGCTGACCCAAGGGCAGAAGGTCAATCGCGACGACGTCCTGCGGTCCCTGGTGCGGATCCAGTACAACCGCAACGACGTCGCCTTCGAACGGGGCACCTTCCGGGTGCGCGGCGACACCGTGGAGATCTTTCCGGCGTACGAGGAGCAGGGCGTGCGGGTCGAGCTGTGGGGCGACGAGGTCGAGCGGATCTCGAAGATCAACGTCGTCACGGGCGAGACGATCGCGACGCTCGAGCGGGCGGCCATCTACCCGGCCAAGCACTTCGTGACCCAGCGCCCAACGCTGGAAAGGGCGGTCGCGTTGATCCGCGCGGAGTTGAACGGCCGGTTGACCGAGATGCGCGCCAACGGTCGGCTGCTCGAGGCGCAACGACTCGAGAGCCGCACCAACTTCGACATCGAGATGATGCTCGAGATCGGCACCTGCGCCGGGATCGAGAACTACTCCCGCCACCTCTCGGGTCGTGAAGCGGGCGAGCGTCCCGCCTGCCTGTTCGACTACTTCCCCGAGGACTTCCTCGTGGTGGTCGACGAGTCGCACGTCACGCTCCCCCAGATTGGCGGGATGTTCAACGGCGATCGGGCGCGCAAGCTCACGCTGGTGGATTACGGGTTCCGCCTGCCGAGCGCGCTCGACAACCGCCCGTTGATGTTCGACGAGTTCCTGTCGCTGACGCCACGCGCCGTGTTCGTCTCGGCCACACCGGGAGAGCTGGAGCTGCGTCTCTCTGAAGGCGTCGTCGTCGAGCAGATCATCCGCCCGACGGGGCTGATCGATCCCGTGATCGAGGTTCGCTCGGTGCGCGGACAGGTGGACGATCTGCTCGGCGAGATTCGCCAGCGTGTGAAGGTGGGAGAGCGGGTGCTCGTCACGACGTTGACGAAGCGGATGTCGGAGGATCTGACGGACTACCTGCAGCAGGTCGGCGTCCGCGTGCGCTACATGCACTCCGACATCGACGCGATCGAGCGGATGGAGATCGTGCGTGGGCTGCGCTTGGGCGACTTCGACGTCCTCGTCGGGATCAACCTGCTGCGAGAGGGGCTCGACATGCCCGAGGTGTCGCTCGTCGCCATCCTCGATGCGGACCAGGAGGGCTTCCTGCGGTCCGACCGCTCGCTCATCCAGACGGTCGGGCGCGCCGCCCGGCACGTGAACGGCAAGGCGATCTTTTACGCCGACCGGATCACCGGGTCGATGCAACGCTGCATGGACGAGACCTCGCGGCGCCGCGAGATCCAGACGGCGCACAACCTGGAGCACGGCATCACGCCGACGTCGGTCTCCAAGAGCGTCGAGGAGGTGCGGTTCATCACGCGAGTAGCGGACGCGCGCACCGAGCGCGAGGACGAGAAGCCGCGCCGTGGCAGAAAGGTGGCCGAGGCTGCCGGGCCGAGCTACGAGATGGTGGAGCCGGAGACCCTCGTGAAGATGCTCGAAGACCAGATGCGCGAGGCAGCGACCTCGCTCGATTTCGAGGCAGCCGCTCGACTGCGCGATCACCTGTTCGAGGTCAAGGCGCGAATGGCCGGAGCGCCCGTACGGGGGACGGTGGCGGCCGATGTGAAGGCCGGAGCGCGATGACCCGGGAGGGGTCAGTGCCACAGGAACCCGCCAGTCATTCCCCGCTCGTTCCGCCGCGCGCGGAGCAGGGGGCGCTCGCCATGACGGAGGAGGAGCTTCGCGAGTGGGGGCGCAAGTTTGGACGCGCGGCCCACGCGCCGCTCGTCGTGACGATTGCCGGCGAGCTGGGCGCCGGGAAGACCACGCTGGTACAGGCCATCTGCGCGGGGTACGGTGTGACTGACGACGTCACGAGCCCGACGTTCGCCCTCGTACATGAGTACGCGGCGCCGCGCTCTCCCGTGCATCACCTCGATCTCTATCGGCTCGACCGCCCAGACCAGCTCGACGCGCTCGGCTGGGACGAGGTCGTCTCGTCCCGGGCGATCGTGCTGGTGGAGTGGCCCGAGCGCGCAGGCGAGCGGCTCCCGGCCGGACGAGTGACCCTCTCGCTCCAGCACCTACCGAACGACCACGGTCGTCGGCTGCTCTACGCCGGCTGGCACCAGTGATCACGCTCGTGATCGAAGCGGCCACTTATGCGGGAAGCGCCGCACTCCTCCGCGGGGACCGCCTGATCGGCGAGCGATCGGTCGCGATGCGCGGACGCGATCGGGAAGCGCTCATGCCGGCGGTCGGCGAGCTGCTCATGGAGCAGGGAATCGAGCCGCGCGCGCTGACGCGCGTGGTGTGCGGAGCGGGGCCGGGCAGCTTCACGAGCCTGCGGATCGCCGGCGGGATCGCCAAGGGGCTCGCCATGGCGGCGGGAGTACCGCTCGTCCCCGTCTCCTCGCTTGCGCTGCTCGTGGCGTCGCAGGTAGAGTGGCGGCACGGCCGCTACCTTGCCGCCATCGACGCATTGCGCGGGGAGCACTACACCGAGATCTACGAAGTCGCGGGTGACGGTACGCTCCTGCTGAAGACTCCGAGGGCGCTGCTGCCCTCGCCAGAGTTGGCGCATCGCGCTGAAGAGGAAGGCGCGACGCTGGTCTGCGCTGGCGCGGGCCCCGACTCGGTCGTGCCGCACGCGCGTGGGGCAGCGCGACTGTCCTCGCTCATCGACACCACGACGGCTGCCGACCTGGCGGGCTGGGAGCCGGCCTACGGTCGCTTGGCCGAAGCGCAGGTGAGATGGGAAGCAGCGCACGGCCGGCCACTGGCCACGACATGAGTGTCACACTCGCCACCGCGGTCGTGATCCGGCAAGCC
>JBBQYZ010000145.1:0-6940 GCA_038208205.1 Gemmatimonadales bacterium
CATCGGCGACCGCGATACGGTGGCGAAGACCCTCGGCATGCCGGCCGATAACGTGCGGCTGCTGAGCTACTTCGTGGGCGGCGGGTTCGGGTGCAAGGGCTCCGTGTGGTCGCACGTTCCGCTGGCGGCGATGGCCGCGCGCGAGACGGGCAAGCCGGTCAAGCTCGTGCTCACGCGACGCCAGATGTACGGCCCGGTGGGGGCCCGGCCGCAGACGGAACAGAAGATCACCCTCGGCGCGCATCGCGATGGCACGCTCACGGCCATCCGGCACGAGAGCATCTCGCACACGTCGCGGTTCGAGGACTTCCTGGAGCCGGCGGCGATGCAGACTCGCATCCTGTACGCCTCGCCGAACATCGAGACCACACACCGGCTCGTGAAGCTCGACGTCGGCACGCCGACCTTCCAGCGCGCGCCGGGCGAGGCGACGGGGACGTTCGCGCTGGAGAGCGCGATGGACGAGCTGGCGGTCGCGCTGCGCATGGATCCCCTCGCCCTCCGCCTGAAGAACTACGCCGAGCAGGACCCCGAGTCGGGGAAGCCGTGGAGCAGCAAGTCGCTGCGCGAGTGCTACCGGGTGGGCGCCGAGCGCTTCGGATGGTCCAGGCGCAACGCGACGCCGGGCTCGATGCGCGATGGCGACGTGCTGGTGGGCCACGGAATGGCCACGGCGACCTATCCGGCCAACCGCAGCAACGCGAGCGCCGTCGCGCGGCTGATGCGCGACGGGAATGGCGTGCGCGCCCTCGTGCAGACCGCGTCGCAGGATATCGGCACCGGCACCTACACGGTCATGACGCAGATCGCCGCGGATGCCCTCGGTCTGCCGCCTGAACAGGTGCGGTTCGAGCTCGGTGACTCACGCATGCCGCCCAGTCCCGTCAGCGGTGGGTCGATGACCGCCGCGTCCACCGGGAGCGCGGTGCAGGCGGCCTGCGTGGCGCTGACGCGGCAGATGATCGCGCGTGCCGTGGCCGACCCCGCCTCTCCGTTGAGCGGCGCACCGGCCGACGAGGTGCGGGCGGAGGACGGACGACTCTCCATCGGGTCGCGCGGCGAACGCTACGCCGACGTGCTCGCCCGCCAGCCAGGCGGCACCCTCGAGGCGCGCGCCGACTCCGCGCCGGGCGCGGAGCGGCAGCAGTACTCCATGCATTCCTTCGGCGCGGTGTTCGTGGAGGCGCGGGTGGATCGCGACCTCGGTGAGATCCGCATTCCGCGCATCGTGAGCGTGTACGGGGCCGGCCGGATCCTCAACGCCAAGACGGCGCACAGCCAGCTCGTGGGGGGCGTGGTGTGGGGCCTCGGGATGGCGCTCGAGGAAGAGACGCTGGTCGACGCGCGCACCGGGCGCTACGTGAACTCGGATCTGGCCGAGTACCACGTGCCGGTGAACGCGGACATCGGCGCGCTCGACGTGAGCTTCGTGGAAGAGCACGATCCGTACGTCAATCCGATCGGGGTGAAGGGAATCGGCGAGATCGGGATCACCGGAGTGGCGGCGGCGATCGCCAATGCCGTGTTCAACGCGACCGGGGTGCGGGTCAGAGAGCTGCCGATCACGCTCGACAAGGTGATCGGTGCCGTTCGGGTCTGACGAACGGTCGAACCATCCCTGTCGTGACCGGCTTTCTGCTAGATGACCACCACCGCTCTTCCCGCTGATTCATCGACCGCCGCCGAACGCACCGAAGCGGCCGCGGCATTCGTCCGGCGCTATCGCTGGATCATCCTCTTCGGCCTGATCACCGCGGCCATCATGGAGGTGCTCGACACCACGATCGTCAACGTCGCGCTGCCGCAGATGGCCGGCAACCTCGGCGCGACACAGGAGGAGATCGGGTGGGTGGCCACGGGCTACATCCTGTCCAACGTGATCTTCCTGCCGATGACCGCCTTCTTCGCGGCGCGGTTCGGGCGACGGAACTACCTCACCTTCTCGATCGTGCTGTTCATCGTCGCGTCCTTCTTCTGCGGGACATCGGGATCGCTCGGCGCACTGGTGTTCTGGCGCATCGTGCAGGGAGCGGGCGGGGCGGCGTTGCTCTCCACCGCGCAGGCGACGCTGCGGCAGATCTTCCCGCGCGAGGAGCAGGGGCTGGTGCAGGCGGTGTTCATGCTCGGCATCATCGTCGCGCCCACCCTCGGCCCTACCCTCGGCGGATGGATCACCGACAACTACACCTGGAATTGGTGCTTCTTCATCAATGTCCCCATCGGCGTGCTGTCGTTCTTCCTCGTCAGCACCTTCCTGAAGGACCCGCCCAACCAGGACCGGGTGAAGGGCAAGGTGGACTGGCTCGGCATCGGCCTGCTCACCACGGGCGTCGGCTCGCTGCAGTACGTGCTCGAGGAAGGAAACGCCAAGGACTGGTTCGCCGACGCCAACATCCTGCGCCTCACGGTTCTGGCCATCGTCAGCATCGGCGCGATGCTCTGGTGGGAGCTGTCGTCTCGCAACGACGCGCCGGTCGTCAACTTCCGCATCCTGAAGAACCGCACGCTGTCCGCGTCGATCTTCCTGTTCGTCTCGCTCGGCTTCGGGCTCTACGGGGGAGTGTTCCTCTTTCCGATGTTCGCCCAGGGGATCCTGCACTTCACGCCCACCGAGACCGGCCTGGCGATGATGCCCGGTGGCATCGCGACCGGCTTCGCCGCGCTCGTCTGCGGCCGGCTGCTCAATGGACGCAAGCCGCTGGTGGACCCGCGCATCCTGATCGCCATCGGGATCTCGCTGTTCGCGCTTTCGATGTGGCGAATGGGCCACCTCACGACGGCTGCCGGCGAGAGCGACGTGCGCACCGCGCTCCTGATTCGCGGCTTTGGATTGGGCCTCCTGTTCGTGCCGATCAACAACGTGGCGTACGCCAGCGTGGAGCCGAGCGAGGCGCAGCAGGCGGCCGGCCTGATCAACCTGTCGCGCCAGCTCGGCGGGTCGTTCGGCATCGCGCTGCTCGCCAACTACGTGAGCAAGCACACGCAGTATCACCGCGCCGATCTCGTGAACAACCTGGTCAACGGCAACGTGCTCACCGACGCACGGATCCAGCAGCTCACTGCCGGCTTCATGGCGCGCGGCCTCAATGCGTTCGACGCCAAGCGCGCGGCGCTCGGCGCGCTGAACGGTCAGGTGATGCAGCAGGCATCGATGCTGAGCTTCAACGACTCGTGGATCTTCATCCTGATCGCCTTCGTCGCAGTCTCACCGGCGATCCTGCTGCTGCGTCGGCCCAAGTCGGGCGCGGAGATGCGGGCGGACGCGCACTGAGGAACGGTGGGAGGTCTGGGGTGGACGGTGAGCCCGATGCGCACCCCTACCTCCCACCTCCTACTTCCCCTCCACCACCACCGTCGGCGTCTTCGGTTCCTCCGGCACGCCGGGCACGTCGGCCTTCGCGCCGCTCGTCCCCTCGTCGGCCTGCTTCTCCTCGCGGATGCTCGGTAGCGCGCTCTCGGCAATCCAGCCCTGCGCGGCGGCGTGGGTGGCCGCGGCGTAGGTGTCGTCGGCCAGGATGAGGGTGGAGCCCGCGGCGAGCACCTCCTGCGCGAGCGCCTGCACGCTGGCGGAGCGTTCGGGGTCGGTGCGCACGTTCCGGATGTAGATCGCCAGGATCCGACCCGGGTAGCGGGCGATGATCGCGCGGTAGATCTCCGGGTCGTGCTGGCTGTTGTCGCCGATGAGGATGAAGGGGAGCGCGGGGAACAGGTCGAGCACCTCGCGAATCACCGGCTCCTTGAATCCCTGATGACGGTTCGACTTGAGCGCCATCAGGCCGATGTCCCAATCGCGCAGCTGGATCGGCCCCTCGGGAATCCCCTGGATCTCCATGAAGTCGGCGATCACGTCGTGGATGTTCCACGGGCTGCTCGACACGTAGAAGATCGGATTGTTCCGCGCGCCGTCGCCGCCCACCTCGAGCGCGCGGTAGAACGCGGCGACGCCGGGAAAGGGGAGCCGCGTGCGGGCGTTGCCGAGCATCACCGTGCGAACGGCCTGGAAGAAGCTGGTGATGCGCGACTGGATCACCGTGTCATCGAGGTCGCTGATGACGCCGAGCGCGGGAGCGCCGGACAGCACGCGCACCCGGCCGGTCGTGCTGACGTGGGGCTGGTCGGGTCGCAGTGGCGCGAGCAGGCGGAGCTCCACGGCCTGCCAGGGCGCGTCGGTCGGGAGCGGTGTCGCCAGGTCGATCCAGGCACGGAAGAATCCCTCCTCGTCGGCGACGACCTCGGTCGTGGCGCTGCCGATCCGGACCTCGACCCGCGCCCCCGGCAGCGGGTCGGCGTCGATGCGCTTGAAGGTGTTGACCAGGTTGCGCCACGTGCTGTCGGAGGCGCTGGCGCGCGACACTCCGGTGGCCTCGAGCGCCCGCCCATGCACCAACGCCCGCGTGCCGAGCCCGTAGCCGCGATAGGCCACGAGCTCGTACGGCGATGGGCGGCCGATGCCGATCACGTGGCCGGCATGCTCGACGTCAGCGAACACGTCGCTCGCCAGCTGCTCGAGCCGCTGCCGCCAGCCGCGGGGAGGAACGTCGATCATGGATCTCGGTGCGAGGTGGAAGGTGGGCGGTAGTGGTGCGGTGGCGGTCCACACGCAATCCTAGGGATGCGCACGTCCACCGTCGCTCCCTGAATTTTACCCGCATCGCTCGGGCGACTTCCAGTCCGGGTGCTCGGCTCGGCATTCCGGTCGACGTCGACTGCCATGTACCTCTCGAGCCCCGTTCCGAACCCTCATCGAGCCCCTGTCGCAACCGTGAAGTCCTTCTTCGCCCTGCTGGTCCTGCTCGCCGCGACCCGCGCGTCGGCCCAGGCCGCGCCGTCGACCCGCTACGACCTCCTGATCGCCGGCGGCACCGTGATCGACGGCACCGGCGTGCCGCGCTACCGCGCCGACGTCGCCATCGTCGGCGACCGGGTGGTGAGCGTGTCGCGCACGGATCTTCCGCGCGACAGCGCGCGCCGCGTCATCGATGCCACGGGGCGCATCGTGGCGCCCGGCTTCATCGACCTGCACGCGCACCTCGAGCCGTTGCAGACCCTGCCGGGCGCGCGCAGCGCCGTCACGCAGGGCGTCACCATGGCGCTCGGCGGACCGGACGGCACATCGCCCTGGCCCTTCGGCGCCTACCTCGCCGCGCGCGAAACGCAGACGATCGGCATCAACGTCGGCTTCCTGGTGGGACACAACACCGTGCGGCGCGAGGTGATGGGCGACGCGGACCGCGCGCCCACGGCCGACGAGCTGGCGCGGATGCGTGCGATGATCGCGCGGGCGATGGGCGAGGGGGCGTTCGGCATCTCGACGGGGCTCAAGTACATCCCCGGCGCGTACGCGAACACCGACGAGATCGTCGCGCTCTCCAAGGTCGCGGCGGATTCCGGGGGCATCTACACGTCGCACCTGCGCGAGGAGGGACTCGGCCTCATCGAGGGTGTCGCCGAGGCGATCGAGATCGGACGGCGCGCGGCGATCCCGGTCGTGCTCACCCACCACAAGGCGGTGGGCCAGAAGATGTGGGGCAAGACCCGGGTGACGCTCGGGATGCTCGACTCCGCGCGCCGCGCCGGCGTGGACGTGATGGCCGACGTCTACCCATACACGGCGACGCACACCTCCATCAGCGTGTTGATCCCGAGCTGGGCGCTCGCCGACGGCGACACGGCGTTCAAGCGGCGCATCGCGAACCCGACGCTCAGGGACAGCATCACGCGCGGCATCGTGTTCAACATCCTCAACGACCGCGGCGGCGGCGAGCTGCGGCGCGTGCAGTTCGCCAAGGTGGCCTGGGACCGGACGCTCGAGGGGAAGACGCTGCTCGACTGGGCGACGCGGCGCGGGCTCAAGCCCACGCCGGAGAACGGCGCCGCGCTGGTGATCGAGGCGCAGCAGAAGGGAGGCGCCAACGCGATCTATCACGTGCTCGACGAGGCCGACGTCCGCCGCGTGCTCACGCATCCACAGGTCATGGTCGCCTCGGATGGCCGGCTGAGCGAGCCAGGCGACGGCCACCCGCACCCGCGCTCGTACGGCACCTTCCCGCGCGTGCTCGGCCGCTACGCGCGAGACGAGCGCGCCCTCACGCTCGAGACCGCGGTCTACAAGATGACCGGCATGCCGGCCCGCCGCCTCGGCCTCGCCGACCGCGGCGTCCTGCGCGATGGCGCGGCCGCCGACGTGGTGGTGTTCGATCCGGTCAGGGTGCGCGACCAGGCGACGTTCGAGAATCCGCACCAGTACACCGCGGGGATCGACTACGTGTTCGTCAACGGGATCGCCGCGGTGGACTCGGGACGGTTCACCGATCGGCGCTCGGGCAAGGTGCTGCGGCGACGGCGCGGCGGTTGAGCGTTCGCGCCGGGCGCCGGACGTCCCGAACTTTTCCGCGGCGCGGCCCGTAGGAGCCCTGTCCCCCTTCCGGCGCCATGCTGTCCCTCCTCGCTTCGTCATTCCGCGTCAGCGTCGACACGCTGCGCGGCAACCCGCTTCGCACCTTCCTCTCCACGCTCGGCATCGTCATCGGTGTCGCGTCGCTGGTCGCCGTGCTCTCGCTTGGCGACGGCATGGAGCGCTACGTGCGCGACCAGATCGGTGAGACCACCGACCTTCACGCCATCGGCATCACGGCGCGGCGCGTCAGGCAGGTGGACGACGCCAACATCGCCATTACCGATCCGGTGCACTTCGAGCTGGGCGACGTCGACTCCCTCGTCGCGCGGCTCGGGGTTCCCGCGGTCGTCGGCGCCACCTCGAGTGACGTCGCCCTCGCGATCGTGAGCGGGCGGCAGCGCGCCGTGCAGATGCTCGGCACCACGCCCGCACTGTTCGAGACGCAGGGGATCACCACGAGCGCCGGGCGCACCTTCGTCGATGCGGAGATCGGGCAGCCCGTGGCGCTCCTCTCGCGCCTGGCCGAGCGCGAGCTGGCGGAGC
>JBBQYZ010000146.1:0-6845 GCA_038208205.1 Gemmatimonadales bacterium
GCGCCGGCACGGCACGCCCGTGTCGTCGCGGGCGGTTGATGCGGTGACCATCGCCACGCCGCCCGCCACACCGTCATGGTATCGCGCGCCGAGTGCGCAGCTCGAGGTGCTGGCGATCGCGGCCTCCACCGGCGGACCCGCCGCCCTGCGCACGATCCTCTCCGAGCTGCCCGCGACGTTTTCACTGCCCATCCTCGTCGTGCAGCACATCGCACGCGGGTTCACCGGCGGTCTCGCGCACTGGCTCGCCGGCGACGCTGCTCTGCGCGTGAAGATCGCCGAGCTCGGCGAGGAGGCGCGCCGAGGTAGCGTGTACATCGCGCCGGATGACCATCATCTCGGCCTGCGGCGCGATACGGCGGGTGGCCTGCGCATCCAGCTCGACACCGCTGCGCCCGTGGGCAGCTTTCGCCCGTCGGCCACCTACCTTTTTCGATCGTGCGCCGAGCAGGCCGGCCGCGGCGTGCTGGCGGTGATCCTCACGGGCATGGGTGACGACGGTGTGGACGGGCTGCGCAGCGTGCGCCGGACGGGCGGTCGCATCCTCGCCCAGGATGAGGCGTCGTCGGTGATCTACGGGATGCCACGGGAAGCGCAGCGCGCCGGCGTCGTGGACCAGGTGCTCGCGCTCGAGCAGGTCGCACGCCGGCTCCGGGAGCTCACGTCGTGATGCCGCCCAGCGCCACCGACGCCGGCGCCGCATCCGCCGTGGCGCGCGTCCTCGTGGTGGAGGACAGCGCGACGCAGGCCGCCGCGCTCGCGCTGCTGCTCGAGCGCGCCGGCTACGTCACCGTGCTCGCGCGTCGCGGCGACCGCGCCTTGGAGCTCCTCGAGCACGAACGCATCGACCTCGTCCTGAGCGACGTCGTGATGCCGGTGATGGACGGCTACGAGCTGTGTCGGCGCATCAAGGCGCAGCCGGCATGGCAGACGATCCCCGTGGTGCTCCTCACGAGCCTCACCGATCCGTTGGCCATCGTGCGCGGGCTTGCGTCGGGAGCCGACCACTACGTCACCAAGCCGTACGACGCGGCAGGGCTGCTGTCGCGCGTGCGTTTCGTGCTGCAGCACGCCGCCGATCCGCGACGCATCGTGCCCGCCCCGGTGGACATCGAGCTGCTCGGCACCACGTTCACCATTCGCGCGACGAAGGAGCAGATCCTCGAGCTGCTCGTGTCCAGCTACTCGGATCTCGTGCGCACGAGCGAGGTGGTGCGCGAGGCGGAGCAGCGGGCGCGCTTTCTGGCCGAGGCCACCGAGCTGCTGTCGTCCACACTGGACGCGCGGCAGGTGCTGTCCGACCTCGCGGGTCTCGCCGTGCCGCGCATCGCCGACCTCTGCGCGACGGACCTCATTGGCACCGATGGCGTGCGCCGACGCGTCGCAGTCAGGCACGCCATCACCGGCGTGGCGCCGCTCGCCGCCGGGGCCGCGGAGGACGAGGCGGTGTTCGCCGATCAGGTGCTGGCGGACATGCAACCGCGAATCGTTCCCATTCCCGACACCGCGGCCCTGCAGGCGCTCACCGCCGACGCCGGGGTGCGTGCCGCGCTCGCCGACCGCGGTCCGCAGGAGCTCATCGTCGTCCCCCTCGTCGCGCGTGGCCGCGTGCTGGGTCTCCTGCAGTTCGTGTTGCTCGCCTCGGCGCGGGCGGCGCGCGCGGTGCACGGCGACGACATGCCATTGATGCTCGACCTGGCGCGACGCGCGGCGCTCGCGCTGGACAATGCGCTCCTCTACGAACAGGCGCAGCGCGCCACCCGCGCGCGCGACGACGTGCTCGCCATCGTCTCGCACGACCTCCGCAATCCGATCAACACCATCCAGATGAGCACCTCGTTCCTGCTGGACGTGCTGGCCGAGCCCGGCGCGAAGGACGTGCCCGTCGTGTCGCAGCTGCAGGTGATGCAGCGCGCCACGCGCCGCGCGAACGCACTGATCCAGGATCTGCTCGACGTCTCGCGCATCGACGCCGGCACCCTGGCCGTCGCGACGACGGCGATCGATGCGTCGATGCTGATCCACGACGCGGTGCTGGAGCTCGAGCCGCTCGTCGCGGGCAAGAAGCTGGTGTTCGAGCACGAGTGGATCGGCCCGGACCTCCTCGTGGCCGCAGACCGCAGTCGCATCGGACAGGTCTTCTCCAACCTGGTCGGGAACGCCATCAAGTTCACGAGCGCGGGGGGCACCGTGCGCATCGAGGGGCGTCGCCGTGCCGACGGCGTGGCGGACTTCGACGTCACCGACACCGGCGCCGGCATCCCCTCCGAGCACGTCCCGCACCTGTTCGACCGGTTCTGGCAGGCGAGCCAGACGTCGCGCACCGGCGCCGGCCTCGGCCTCTTCATCGTGAAGGGGATCGTCGAGGCGCACGGGGGGACGATCGCCGTGGAGAGCGCCGCCGGCGGAGGCACGCGCTTCCGGTTCAGCCTTCAGGGCGCGGTGAAGCGGTAGTCGCGGCGCCAGTAGGAGCGGGCACGTCCGGAATGCGACTTGCCCTGACTCACCTGAACGTTATCCTGAACGCTATCCGGAGAATCGATGCCGCTCGACGCCCTGGAAAAGGCACGCACGTCGGTGGAGCGCGCGGCGGAGAGGGCGCGATCGGAGGAGCGCGAACGCACCGCCGGATCGGCGACGCGAGCAGCGGTGCTGCGGACGGCGGCGCTGCGCGGTCGTACGGGGCTCCGCCGCGTCGCGTTCGAGAACGGGCTGGCGATCGCGGCGTTCGCACTCTTCCTGCTGACGTTCGTCGGCCAGGTGTTGGCGGGTCGCGCCGACTACAACGAGGAGCAGCGCGACCACGGTCGGCCGACGGTCGATCTCGCCCAGTATCTCGGGACGGGGGCCTTCCTCGAGGCGACGGCGGAGAACTGGGAGTCGGAGTTCCTGCAGATGGGGGTGTTCGTCGTCCTGACCTCCTTCCTCTACCAGCGTGGCTCGTCGGAGTCCAAGAACATCGAACTGCCCGAAGCGGTGGACCAGCGTCCGGAGGAGGCGCGCGGCGACCCGGCTGCACCCTGGCCAGTCCGTCGTGGCGGAGTGCCGCTGCTGCTCTACAAGCATTCCCTCAGCCTCACGCTCTTCGCCCTCTTCGCCGTCTCGTTGGTGCTGCACGCCGTGGGAGGCGCCGCGGAGTACAGCGAGGCGCAGCGGCAGCATGGCGGCGCACCGGTGTCCGTGCTCGGGTATCTGGCCACGAGTCGCTTCTGGTTCGAGTCGTTGCAGAACTGGCAGAGCGAGTTTCTCTCGGTGGCCGTGCTCGTGCTGCTGTCCATCTGGCTGCGCGAGCAGGGCTCGCCGCAATCCAAGCCCGTCGCCGCCGCGCACGCCGACACGGGAGAATGAGCCCCTGGTGAGGGAGGGCGAGGCTGGACTGGCGGCGCGACGACGAGCGCGGGGCGGGTGGGCATGCGGCACGGGGCCCGCGGCTCGTGGAACGCCCCTACGGGGCGATCGCCCGCGTGCTACGCCGCGCGGAACAGCTCTGACGCGAAGTCGCGGACTACGTCGCGCGCGCGGGCGGTCGCCGACGCGCTCTGCTGCACCAGCAGCTCCGCGCGGGCGCACGTCGTCACGGTGCGATCGAACACCGGCGCGAATCGAGGGCTTGACGCGTCGTCGCTCACCGGTGAGTTTCGTGAAAGTAGATGCTGAGCATGTCGGTGAGCGCCGTCTGGTACACGGCGTCCCAGTCGCCCGGCCCGACCACCGTGGGGCGACGCACGCCGCGCCACGCGTGCTTGAGCGCGAGCACCGCCTGTTCGGCGGGGTGGCCGCAGGCGCGCACCTCGTAGGACAGCTCCGACAGCGCGTGGCTGAGCTGCGCTGCGTGCGCCTCCCTGAGCGCTGTCGCCGCGAGCGCTTCGCGCACGAGGGTGATGGTGCCGATCGAGATCGGCTTCGCGACGACCGGCTGACTCGTCTTGGTCTGCATGCCGCCCTCCTTCCTTTGCCCTCCTCGGGCGGACTCGCGCGTGCGCGAGCCCTTCAGAAACGCTCAGTGAAACTACACATGTTTCAGCGGCACGCCAGATGACACTCCGAGCACGGGCGGGAGGCGCGCCGGTTCGCGTCGCCCGGCGGCCGAGGCCGCCCGCGAGCAGCGGCTAGACGCGCGGCAGCACCAACGTGAAGGTGCTGCCCGCTCCTGGGGTGCTCTCTACTACGAGATCACCCCCCATGCCGATCGCCAGGTCGCGCGAGATCGCCAGCCCGAGCCCCGTCCCCTCCTGTGTGCGGGTCAGTCGGGCATCCACCTGCACGAATGGCTGGAACACCCGCTCGAGCTGATCCGCGGGAATGCCGCGCCCCGTATCACGCACGTGCACGAGCACTCGCTCGTCGCCGTCCGCCACGCAGTCCAGCCACACAGTGCCACCAGGATCGGTGAACTTGACCGCGTTGCTCAGGAGGTTGAGCACGACCTGTTGCACCTTCTCTCGATCCGCGCGCGCCGCGAGGTGCACATCGCCGGTGGTGTGGGACAGCTCGAGCTGTTTCTTGTGCAGCTGGGGCACGATGAGCGCCTCACAGGTCATGAGCACCTCGTGCATCGGCACCCGGTCCACCGCGTAGTGCACGACCCCCGCGTCGACCTTCGCGTAGTTCAACACACCGTCGATCAGTCCGAGCAGATGGCGCTGGCTCCGCTGGATGCGCTCCAGCGCGAGGTGCTGCTCGGGCGTGGTCGGGCCCTGGATGCCCATCACGAGCAGCTCGGTGTAGCCCTGGATCGCGTTGAGCGGCGTGCGGAGCTCATGGCTCATCATGGCGAGAAACTCGCTCTTGGCCCGATTGGCATCCTCCGCTGCCTGCTGCGCCGCTTCGGCGGCGGCGGTGCGCTCTACCAGCTCCTCGGTGGTGACCGCCAGCTCCTCCGCCTGCGCCTCGAGCTCGATCGCCTGCTCCTGCATCTGCTGGTTCGCGATCTCGAGCGCGTGGACCGCCGCTTCGGCCGACGCTCGCGCCGCCTGCTCCGCGGCGAAGGCGCGCGCGTTGGCGACGGCGACCGATACCGCATCGGCCGCCGTGCGCAGCACCTCGAACTCGCGGTCGGACAGCGTCGACCGCGAGAACATCGCCATGACGCCGACGACGGCCGATTCGATCATCAGCGGGTAGCCGGCGAACGCCGTCATCCCCTCGCGCTTGGCCCAGTCCTGGTCGCTCACCCGACGGTCGCCGACCACGCTGTTCGTGAGATGCGGCAGCTTCTCTGCGGCGATCTGTCCGATCTTGAGCCGGCCCACCGGCACCCGACCGTGCGGGCCATCGAGGTGCGTGTACATGCCCGCGCTGGCGACGAGGATGAGCAGCTTCTCGTCCCCGTCCAGCACCCAGACCCGCGCGAACGCCGCACCCAGGTGCGTGACCGCCGCTTCGCAGCACCGCTGCATGATCCCGGCGAGCGGTCCCCCCTGCGTCACCGCGTGCCCGATCTCCGCCGCGAACTGTGCCAGCCGCTCGCTGAGCTTCCGCTCGCTGATGTTCTGAAAGTAGACCGTGAGCCCGTCGGGCGACGGGTAGGCGCGAACCTCGAACCAGGCGTTGAGCGGAGGGAAGAACTCCTCGAACCGCACCATCACCTGCTCAGTCACGGCGCGGCGATATTGCGCTTCGAACGCGGACCCGAGTGCCTCGGGAAACTCCTCCCACAAGTTCTTGTCGATCAGGTCGCCCCGATCCCTGAAGAGCAGGCTCTCGGCCTGCTGGTTCACGTAGGTGAAACACCAGTCCCGGTCCAGCGCGAAGAACGCATCGCTGATGCTCTCCAGGATTCCGGCCTCGCGCGCGCCCGTCATCGCGTCGTCAGCGCCATGCCAGCCCCGAGTCCAGGGAGTGCACCGACCGATGCCAGGTCGCCGCCGCGCGATGGATTCGCCAAGGGATGGCATCGGGAGAAACTGCCCGGAGGGCGGATCGCATGCGAACTGTTCTTAGCACAGGCGGGGCCACGTGGTTCGGAGATGCGGGCGACCGGGACCGACGGCCATGGACTGGGCGACGCCGTTGGGACGTGTCGTGGTGTGGCTGGCCCTGCCTTTGCCCCCCCCCGCACCCCGTGGCGCTCCCGGGGAGCGCCGACGCTCATCGTGGAGGGGGACGTGGACAAGAACACCGGAACGTCAGGCGAAACCAGCAGTCCTGGATGGATGCTACAGTTGATCAAGGCGACCTGGGCTGATTTCGGCCGAGACGAGTGTGGAACGCGCGCGGCCGCGTTGGCGTACTCCACGCTCTTCGCTCTGACGCCGCTCCTCGTCCTGCTGATCACCGTCGCGGGGTTGATCTGGAGTCCGGCGGAGGTACAGCGGGCGGTCGAGACGCAGTTCGCCGGTATGCTCGGACAGTCCGGCGCTCAGCAGATCCACGAGATGATCGCGCACAGTCGAGAGTCCGCCGGGGGCGGCCTCGTCGCCACCGTGGGAAGCGTGATCGGGTTGATCCTCGGCGCCACCGGTGCCTTTCTCGCCCTTCAGGACGCGCTCAATCGCGCGTGGAACGTCGAGCCCGATCCTGCTCAGGGCGGCGTGAAGGCATTCATCACCAAACGCCTGCTCTCCATGGGCATGGTGCTCGGTCTCGGCTTCATCCTCGCCGTGTCGCTCGCGCTCACCGCCGGCGTTTCGATGGTGGGCGGTGCTGTCGGCGGTGCACTGCCGAAGGTCGTGCTGGAGGTCGTCAACTTCGTCGTGTCGTTCGCCGTGCTCGCGTTGTTGTTCGCGGCCATGTTCAAGGTGCTGCCCGACGCGAAGGTCGGCTGGCGGGATGTGTGGGTCGGCGGTGCGATGACGGCGCTGCTGTTCGTGATCGGAAAGTTCGTCATCGGTTTCTACCTCGGG
>JBBQYZ010000147.1:0-6845 GCA_038208205.1 Gemmatimonadales bacterium
CCCGTAACGAGCACCGTGCCCCGCGCTGGGTCGAAGGCGATTCCGTTGGCCACACCTCCGCGCTCGACGACGGCGCGTCGCTCGGCTGGCGAGAGCAGCGTGCCGAGATCGACCCACCCGACGATCCGTCCCGTTACCGGATCGATCCGGGCGATGAGATCCGTCTGGTAGACGTTCGCCCACAGCTCGCCCTGCACCCATTCGAGCTCGTTGAGCATCCACACCGGTTGCCCGCTCTCGGTCACCTGAATGGTCCGTTGCACCCGAAACCCCTGCGGGTCGACGACGCGCAGCCGGCTCGAGCCGTCGCTCAGGTAGAGCGCCTGGCCGTCCGTCGCGAGACCCCACCCCTCGCCGTCGTAGCTCACGCTGTCGCGCCGAGCGAAGGTTGCGGCGTCGTACACGTACCCTCGCGCGCCGCGCCACGTCAGCAGGTAGAGCCGGCCGCCGAGCGCGGCGATCCCTTCACCGAAGATCGGCGCGGGCAGGTCGAGACGGCGCTGCACCCGTCCCGTGGCGCGGTCGAGCTCACGCAGGCTCGAGCGCCCTTCGAGTCCGGTGCTCTCCAGCAGACGTCCCGCGGCGAGCACGAGTCCCTGGGTGAACGCCCCCGTGTCGTGCGGCCAGCTGTTCCGCGCGTGCGCGGTGGCGCGTGGCGTCGCGGGATCGAACGGGATGGCCGGAGGCGTGGCGTCGGCGTTCGTTCCGGTGGGTATCGACATCGTACCCAATGAAGGCGGACGTCCGCCGCTCTGGGATTCGGAACGTTCGTCGCGGCACGCGAACGACAGTGCGATGAAGACGAAGACCGCAGGGACCGCGGCGATCGCGGCGATCGCGCCGCGTCGAGCTCCACCTCGTCGATCCTTCGATGCGCTCATCTCTTCCTGGGCTCCTCGGCCACCGTGACGGCATGCCCGAAGAAGTATCGGCTCGTCTCGCGCTGCTTCGGCGTCAGGGTGAGCATCTGCTTCAACGTCGGGATGAGCTCGCGCTGCGACGGCGTCAGCACGGAATCGGCGATCTCCGGCTGCTCCCAGAAGATCTGCCAGTACCGCTTGTCGGTTGCGCGCGCACTGTCGAGCTCCGCCTTCCCCGCCGCGCCCTCGCCGCGCGCGAGGAGCTGCCCCAGGGGCGCGTACAGCGTTCGCACTTTCACCGAGTACGCGGTGTCGGCGCGCTGCAGCGCCGCGGCCTGCGATGGAGTCAGGAACAGCGAGTCGCTCTCCGAGATGAGCAGCTTGTACACGTCGGAGGTGCGGTTCAGGTAGAACGAGGTGAGCGAGTCGGCCGAGCGGCGCGCGTAGCCGACCGGCGTCTTCACCGGTTCCACGGCGCGACGGAGCCGCTGCAGGTCGAAGTTCGTCGACAGGTCGAAGGAGAAGTCGACGACGACGCGGAACGGGTTGAGCGCGAGCGTGCGACCCGGACGGGTGTCGGCGAACCGCGCGTTCACGTCGTAGCGATACCGCGGTGCTGCCGCATCGAACGCTCGGGGCACCAGCAGCACGGGGTCGGGTGCGTTGGGCGACCCCCAGCCGCGCAACCCGCCCCGGTGAAAGAGTTGGTCGAGCCCGGCCGCGACGTTCTGCAGGTACACGTTCGGGTAAGCGTGTCTCCCCCAGCGAGAGGGCGTCGGCACGCGCCACTGCACGTTCACCGACTGGGTCCACGGACCGCGGCAACCGTTGCGGTCGGGAACACGACCCAGGTTCTCGGCGAGGCACCGTCTCGCCGTCGGTGATCCCGTCGCGAGGAGGTTGTCGATGCCGGCAGCGAGCGCCGGATCGGCAGCGCCCGCCGGGTCGGGCACGAACGCGCGGTCGCCACCCCGGCCGTCGCCATTCACGTCGCCGTTGACGAGCGGCGTGAAGGGAAGTCCCGACTGCAGGCGCGCGAACATCGTGAACGAGCCGAGCCGCCGCGTCGCCAGGCCGCCGCTCAGCACGAGCACGTGGCGCGCGTCGTTGCCGTTGGTGCTCCACTCCACTGTGCGCGGATCGCCGAACGCCGCGCCGTCGAAGCCGCGGTACTGGCGTCGCGTGGATTGCACGGTGTACGAGGCGGAGCTGAAGAATGCGCGACCACCCCGGAACCTGAAGATGTCCGGCGTGACGCCGAAGGTGAGCTGACCGCCGTAGCCTCGGAGGTCACTGACACGCATCGCGACCGGTCCGAAGGCCGCGCTTCGCCGCGACTCGGCGGGCGACAGGGCGCCGCTCGCCGGGTCGATAGCCGCGGGTGTCACGTACAGCGGCCGGCCCGCCTCGCCGGCGAGCGTACCCCGCTGCACGCCGGCGAAGTTGGCGTCAACTGTCCCGGGCTGGGACAGGTCGTACGACGCGAGTCCCGCCACGCTGACGAGCCACTTGCCCACGCTCGAGCCCCAGTCGAGCGACACGCGCCAGCTGCGCGGCACGTCGTAGCCCGGGTCGATCAGGCGGACCGATGGCGCGCGCTCGCCGAGCGCACCCGTTCCGTCGGCGCACCCGGTGGGGATCGTGCCCGGGTCGGTGAACGACGTCCAATCGGGCACCGGCACCGCGGATCCCACGCAGGAGAGCGCCGACGTGGCGCCAGCCAGCCCCGTGGCCGCCGAGGCATCGGCGAGAACACCGGGTCGCAGCAGGTCGCGAAACTCACCGATCCCGCCGTGGATGGTGCCGGTCGTCGATCGATAGAAGTGGCCGAGCTGGTTGAAGCTCGCGCCAGCGCCGTTGGTCCGGTCCCGATTGTAGGTGTACGCGAAACCCGCGCGCGGACTGACGTGCAGCCGCGACGGTGCCGCTCCGCTCCGCACGCCGAGCGCCCGCTCGAGTGGCTCGTTGATCGCCGGGTGGTCGAAGAACCCGTCAGCTTCGACACGCGCGCCATAGAGGACGTTGAAGTAGCGCGACGGGGCGTACCGGTGGGCGAGCGCGGCGGCGGTGTTCCACACCGCGCCCGACCGGACCGGCTGGGTGAGGGTGCGCGAGAAGCTCGACGCCCGGTTCGCGGCGAGATCAGCGATCGAGTTGTAAGTGAATGTCCCGAGCCCGTTGGCCACCCCTTCCTGTCGCACGCCGTCCGACCGCGCCCAGACGAGGGCACGAAACCGGTGGCGACGCCCCACGGCGTTCCAGTCGGTCTCGTTCCCCGTCTCGGCAGACCAGCGAGCATCGCTCGTCGCCAGCGACGACGCGCCGCCGAGCGAGACGCCCGTGACCCCGAGCCCCGTGTCGAGGTTCGATGATCTGACGAGCACGTTGGCGCCGGGAAGGGCGGCGTACGGCGCGATCTCCGTGCGGCCCACGCTCGCGGCGAGTCGCGTCTCGTTGAGCACGCGGCGCCCCGCGCCGACGTATTCGCCGACGAGCAGTTGCGCGCCGTAGGTCTGGCCGCGGCGCTCGCTCGCCGTGGACGGTGTGGCGAGCGCATTGAAGCCGACCGCGCCGTCGCGCGTGAGCTCCACGTAGCTCGTGAGCGCGCGAGTGCGGAGGGTGTCGCGCGTGTCGTCGATGCGGCCGAGCCAGGTGAGCGCGTCGTGCTGCTGATGCGCCGGGAATGCGCTGCCCGCAAGCGGGAACCCGAGCGGCCGCGCCACGGCGATCAGGCGGGCGACCGAGTCGGAGGAGAGGCCGGCGCGGCGCAGGGCGTCGGGGTCGGCGCCGAGGAGCGTGGACGGATCGCTCGTCGAGCGGGTGAGGCCGAGCGACACGCTGTAGGTGAGGACGTCGCGCAGGATCTCGCCGTCGGCGCCGGCGCTGGCGCTAAACCCGCCGCTCAGCGCGCCGAGCGAGCGCGAGCTCGCGTCGGCGAACTGCAGGGTGCGGGGATCGAGCGAGAGAAAGGCGCGCCGCTGCTGGAACTCACGGCTCCCTGGTTCGAGGCGAGTGTCGATGTTGGCGCCGGCGAAGCCGCCGCGAGTGGGATCGAAGGTGGCGCCGGTGACGCGCGTCTCGGTGCGCGCGGCGCGCGGGATCGAGCCGGCACCGAGTCCCATGCCATTGAGCGTCATCAGATTGGACTCGGGCCCCGACCCGAGGATCGAGGGCCCACCCGACGTGACGCCGACGTTGGAGAAGGTGCCGGCGATGGCGCCGAGGTTGCCGGCGACGATGGGCGGAAGCTGCCCGTTCACCCCCTCGCTCCATCGCTCTGACGCGCCGGGCTCGCGGTCGGTGGGGCTCACCGTCGCACCCGACGCTCTCTCGGGGGCGACCGCGGTCACCTTCACCGCGGCCAATACGGTAAGGTCGCGGGCGAGCGCGAAGTCGGCGACGAGCTCGCGTTCCGCGCCCTGCCGCTGCACTCGGCGCCGCGCGGCCCGATAACCGGGCGCGCTGACGTAGACGAGATAGTCGCCCGTTCCCATCTCGAAGCGCACGCGGTAGTCGCCGAGACTGTCGGTCGTCGCGTCGAGGGTCAGCCGGTCCGGCCCGCGCGTGACCTTCACGGTCGCACCTCGGACGACGTGCGAGGAGTCGTCGGTGACGCGGCCGCGGATGACGTCCGGAGCCTGCTGCGCCGCGGCGGCGGTGCCCGCCGCGCCGAGAAGGGCCGTGACGAGACATGCGTTCCACACTGTCATGAGCGCGCGACGCTCTGGCTCGGTGTCGCGCCGTCTTCGCCATCCGCCGGCAACGTGAAGAAGAACGTCGTTCCTCGGCCGACTTCGCTCTCCACCCAGATGGCGCCGCCATGGCCTTCGGCGATCCCCTTGCCGATCGTCAGCCCCAGACCGGCGCTGCCGCGGGCCTCAGGCCTCCCCTGCCAGAATCGCTCGAACACGAACGGCAGGTCCTGGCGCGGAATTCCGGGCCCCGTATCGGACACCGCGAATCTGACCTGCTTCCCCGCGAGCTCGGCGTGCACATCGATCTGTCCGTTGGAGGGCGTGAGCCGGATCGCGTTCGTCAGCAGGTTGCCGAGCAGCTGCATGACACGCTCCTGATCGGCGTGCACGGCGAGCGTACCCTCGGCGCGGCACTCGAACCGGATGTGCTTCGCCGCCGCGTGTGGTGCGTACACCTCGCGAACGTGGTCGAGGAGCTGCGTCACGTCGACGCGTCGGCGCTCCAGCGCGAGACGCCCGGTATCGATGCTCGCCGCGTCGAGCAGGTCGCGCACGAGACGATTCATTCCGGTGACGGTTCGCTCCATCACGCCCAGCAAGCGCACGCGGCTCTCCGACGCGAGCGTGTCGTCGAGCAGGAGCGCCACGCTCGCGGAGATCCGGTCCAGGGGGTTCCGCAGGTCGTGCGCGACGATCGCCAGCACATCGTCGCGCAGATGGACGGCCGCCTCCTGCACCCTGAGCGCCTGTGCGAGGCGCGCGCTCTCCTTGGCGAGCGCGCGTTGCGTTCGCACCAGCTCCGAGTTGGCGGCGGCCAGCTCCTCGTACAGCGGCTGGAGGTGTAGGTCGCGAGCGTACTCCAGGAGCCAGAGGTCCTCGCCCGCCTCGTCGGGGGCCCATACCACCGCGAACGTGCGGAGGTCGAATCGCTCGGTGCTCTCGAGGTTCAGCTCCCAGAGCGCATTGTCGGCCGTCGTCTCGTCGCGGGCCAGCAGGCGAGCCCACTTGTCCTGCGACGTCACGTCGAGGACGTCGGCGAACGAGTGGCCCACGAGCTCGCGCGCGAGCAGCGCCTCGAGCCTGCCGTTGGAATCAGTCACCACGCCGTCGCACGTCAGCGCCAGCACCGCGCCCGGGAATCCCTGGAGGCACGCGTGCAGCCCGCGCACCTTCGGCGCGTTCGTCATCCGAACCGTTGCCGGAGTCGGTCGACCGCGTCGGTCGCGTCGCGGGCCATCGCGTCAGCTCCGACCTTGTCCGCCAGACTGTGATCGTCGAGGAAGGGACGCCCTCCCACGATGATGTAGGGGACCGCCTCGCCGGTCGCCCCCCGCACGGCGGCGATGAGCGAGCGTAGCTGCGGCAGGTGCGGCGCCAACGACGCGGACAGCGCCAGGACGTTGGGCCGATCTCGCAGCACCATCGCGACCAGACTGTCCTGGGGCACTGATGCGCCGAGATACGTGGCGTCCCAGCCCTCGAGCTCCAGGAGGTCGCAGATCATGCGCAGTCCGACCTCGTGCTTCTCGGTCTCGGCGCACGCGGCGAGCAGGGTGCGCCCGTTCCGGTTGGTGGCCAGGCAGTATTCGGTGTACAGGCGACCCATCGCGATCTGGGTGACCGCGGTCGCCAGGTGCTCCTCGGCGACGGTGAACTCGTTCTGCTGCCACAACCGCCCGACCTCTCGGAGCGCTGGCTGGAACACGTCGAGATAGAGAGCGGGGAGGCCGAGCCCCGCGGCCCGCGCATCATCCACCACGGCGAGCGCCCGCCGCCGGTCCCCCGCGCGCAGCGCGTCGAGGTAGACACGCCACCACTCGATCGTCATCGCATGTCCTGCCGGCACTTCACCCGCCCCGCCTCGCCATATTGCATCGTCACTGTGGGTTCATCACCGTACATCACGTCAGTGATCGCCGCCGCGAGCTCGTCCTTGCGCTCGAGGAACACGAATGACCTCCGGTGGAGTGGGAGTACGACGGTGGCCATCTATCGGCCCGTACGCAAGATAGCGCGCACGGCGGCGGTGGCCGTTGCGTTGCTCCGCTCGCGCCAGCCATGGTAGGATTGGTCATGCGATCGATCCTGGTCCGTGCCCTTGTCTCCACGCTTCTGCTTGCGCTGACGGGTCACGGTAGTGCGAGCGCGAGCGCGGCGGGATCACAGGGACCGACCCTGCTCGTCCGCGTCATCGAGAAGGTCTCGGGCGTCCCGGTGCCGAACGCGGAGGTCGCCGACCTCGACTCGGCCTCCAGCGTCCTCCGTCGGCTCGACTTCCGCCTGACGGGCC
>JBBQYZ010000148.1:0-6841 GCA_038208205.1 Gemmatimonadales bacterium
CCAGGTGGCCCCGTCGGATGCGCGAAAGGTGCGAATTGACATGTGCGCGTACACGGCAGATGGCATGCCGGATTCCGTTCGCAGCACGCTTTGCCTTTCGGTCGGCCAGTCGTATATGGCCAGAGCGCGCCTGGAGAGCGACGACACCCCCACCCGCCGGAACCGAATGTCCAAGTGCCCCTACTGCGCCAGGCCGATCCCGGTCGACGCGACCATCTGTCCGAACTGCGTTCGCGCCCTGCCCGCGGCGGTAGGACGCTCCACCCGCGCGGACGAGCGCGCGCCCCGCGCCTGGGGCCGTCTCCTGGTCCTGCTCATCCTGCTCGCCGCTGCCGGTGGGTACGCGTTCAAGCAGCACTGGCCCATCAGCTCGGCCAATGAAGTCCAACCCGAGAACGTACAGCCCACCACCACCATCGCGCCACCGCTCGACGTCGCGATCGCCGACAGCGCCTCCGCCACCATCGAAGTGGGCCGATATCTCGCCTTTCCGTTCTCCGGAGACGGCCGCAGTACCTGCCATGTCGAAGGGAGCGTCGCCGTCCTTGCCGGGGGTGATCGCCGGGTGAACGTGTTCATCGTCGACGCCGACGGCCTCGCGGAGGTCGAGCGCGGGAGGACGCCGAAGAGCTACTTCGAGAGCGGGCCGCTGTCGGCGGTCTCGCTCGGTCTCAACGTGGACGGGAGGTCGCGCTACACGCTCGTCGTCGCCAACACCGGCACGCCGCCCAGGATGAAGCGGGTGCGGCTCGCTCGCCTCCGTGCTGCCTGCATGGACTGAGCGTCGAGCAGCAGTTGAACCGGGGCTGAGACAGGTAGACTACCGGCCCGATCGCCGCTGGCCCGCGCGTTGCCTCTGTCGGCGCCAGCATGTTCATCTCCGACTTCGCGATCCGCCGGCCGATCATCACCATCGTCACGATGATCGCGCTCGTGGCGTTCGGCATCGCCGCGCTCTCGCGCCTCCAGACCGACGAGTTCCCCGACATCGAGGCGCCGATCGTCTTCGTCGGCATCGCCTATCCCGGCGCATCCCCCGACCAGGTGGAGCGTGAGGTGGTCAATCGCCTCGAGGACCGGCTCTCGGGCATCTCGGGGCTCGACCAGCTCCACTCGACGTCCACGGACGGCTTCGCGCAGATCATCGTCCAGTTCGCGTTCGGCAAGCCGGTGGACCAGGCGACGCAGGACGTGCGCGACGCGATCTCCGCCGTCCGGGCGCAGCTGCCGAGCGAGATCATCGAGCCGATCGTCCAGCGCTTCGACCCATCACAGCAGCCGATCGTCTCGCTCGCCCTCACCTCGGTCACCCTCACACCGGCGCAGCTCACCGGGATCGCCGACCAGACCGTGGGCGGCGACCTGCGCTCGATCGCGGGGGTAGCGCAGGTGAACGTGGCCGGTGCCGACAGCGCCACGCTCAACGTGGTGCTCGACCCGGCTCGGCTCACGGCCGCCGGGGTGGGGATCGACCAGGTGGTCGGTGCGCTCCGCGCGCAGAATCTCGCCGCTCCGGTGGGTCAGCTCACCGGCCCGGTGGTCGAGCGGGCGATCCGCATCGAGGGGCGGCTCGCCCGCCCCGAGGACTTCGCCGAGCTCACCGTGGCCCAGCGCAACGGCACGCCCATCCGCCTCGGCGAGGTCGCCACGATCCGGGCGGGTTCCGCGGAGCGACGATCGGCGGCGCTGTTCAACGGAAAGGAAGCGATCGGGCTCAACATCGTGAAGTCGAAGGGGTACAGCACCACCTCGGTGAGCGACGCGATCAAGGCGCGGCTGCCGCAGCTCAGGGCCGGCCTGCCCAAGGGCACCACGATCGAGGTCGTGCGCGACGCCGGCGGCCGGGTGCGGAACTCGGTGAAGAACGTGCAGGAGGCGTTGATCCAGGGCGCGCTGCTGACGGTGCTCGTCGTCTTCCTCTTCCTCAACTCCTGGCGCTCCACCGTCATCACCGGGCTCGCGCTCCCGGTGTCGGTGCTCGCGTCGTTCGTTCCGCTCTGGATCTTCGGCTTCACGCTCAACACGATGTCGCTGCTGGGGCTGAGCCTCGCGATCGGCATCCTGATCGACGACGCGATCGTGGTGCGCGAGAACATCGTACGCCACGTGGAGATGGGAAAGGACCACCTCACCGCCTCGCACGAGGGCACCGCCGAGATCGGGCTCGCGGTGGCGGCGACGACCTTCTCGATCGTCGCGGTGTTCGTGCCCGTGGGGTTCATGAGCGGCTTCGCTGGCCAGTGGTTCAAGCCGTTCGCGATCACGATCGCCGCCGCGGTGCTCGTATCGCTGTTCGTGTCGTTCTCGCTCGACCCCATGTTGTCCGCGTACTGGGCGGACCCGCAGATCGAGGCGCACGAGCGGCGCAACCCGGTGGCCCGCGCGCTCGACCGATTCAACGTCTGGTTCGACCACCAGGCCAACCGCTACCGGAGCGGCATCGCCTGGGCGCTCGACCACCGCAAGACGATGATCGCTCTGGCGGTCGGCTCGTTCGCGGGGGCGATCGCGCTGCAGGTGCTGTTCGGCGGCTTCGGCTTCGTGCCCACCAGCGACCGCAGCGAGACGACCGTCACGGTGGAGGCCCCCCCGGGCTCGAGCCTGGAGTACACGCGGGTAGTGACCGAGCAGGTCGCGCGGCGGCTGCGTGCACACCCGGAAGTCGTGTACACCTACTCCACGATCGGCAGCGCGTCCGGCTCCGGCGGCGTGGACGTGGGCTCGGTGTACGTGCGCCTCAAGCCGAAGTCGGAACGGACCATCAGCCAGCAGGCGTTCGGCGTCCGCATCAGGAAGGAGCTGCGCACGATCGCCGACGCCAACGCCTACCTGCTCGAGGCGGGCGGACCGGGCGGCGGACAGAAGCCGCTGCAACTGCAGTTGCAGGGCGACGACGAGGCGGTGCTCACTCAGCTCGCGGACTCGATCGCCAGGATCGTCCGTACGGCTCCCGGCGCCGTCGACGTCGGACTGTCGACGAAAGGCCAGAAGCCCGAGCTCAAGGTCACGATCAATCGCGGGCTCGCCGGCGCGATCGGCGTCAGCGTCGGCCAGATCGCCCAGGCGCTGCGCCCCGCCTTTGCCGGCGTGGACGCCGGCAACTGGGTGGACCCCACCGGTGAGACGCGCTACGTGCGCGTGCGGCTTCCCACCACGCTGCGCGAGAGCCCGGCGGACCTCGCGCGCATCCCGATCGTGCTGCCTGGCGGGCCGAATGGTCCCACCGTGATCCCACTCGACCAGGTGGCGACGATCACCTCGAGTGGCGGTCCCGCGCAGATCGATCACCTGAACCGCCGGCGCGTCATCACGATCGGCGCCAACGTGGAAGGCTCGCTGGGCAACGTGACGAGCGAGGTGCAACGGCGCATGAGCGGCTTGCGCCTGCCCGAGGGCTACACCATCAACTCGGGCGGCCAGGTGAAGGACCAGGCCGAGGTGTTCGGCTCAATCTTCACCGCGCTCGGCATCGCGGTGATGCTGATGTATCTGATCCTCGTCGTGCAGTTCGGCAGCTTCCTCGATCCGCTGGCGATCCTCTCGTCGCTGCCGCTGTCGCTGATCGGCGTGGTGCTGGCGCTGCTCGTCACGCACGACACGCTCAACATCATGAGTCTGATCGGGGTGATTCTGCTCATGGGCATCGTGGCCAAGAACGCGATCCTGCTGATCGACTTCGCGAAGTGGACGCACGAGGAGAAGGGGCTGCCGATGCGCGACGCCCTGATCGAGGCGGGCGCCATCCGCCTCCGTCCCATCCTGATGACGACGCTCGCCCTCATCGCCGGCATGATCCCCGTGGCGCTCGGCCGCGGTGAGGGCGCCGACTTCCGGTCGCCGCTGGGGCGGGCCGTGATCGGTGGCACGATCACGAGCACGGTGCTCACGCTGTTCGTGATCCCGACGGTATACGAGATCCTCGACCACTGGCGCGAGCGGCTCGGGGCACGGTTCCGGAGGCGGTCGCTCGGCGGGGCGGTGGCGCCGCAGCCGGCGGCGGGAGACTGACTACAGTGCACGGTGAACCGTAGACCGTGAACGGTCACGGTTCACGGTTCACGGTTTACCGTCGTCAGAAGGTGAGCGAGACCACGGGGTGCCGCCCGCGGACGCCCGACCCCGCGAGCAGTGCGCTCGCCCCGGAGAAGTGAACGTCCACGCGTGAGGGGCGGCCGGCGGAGCCCGTGCGCCGGTCGGCCGCGCCAGTTGCGCCCAGGGCGCGCGGTGGAGCGATCAGCCCTTCGGTGACGATTGCGCCGAGGATCCCGCCGACCGTCGCCGTGGCGAACACGAGCTGCACGTTGCCGGACTGGGCGAGCACGGGGATGGCGAGCCCCATCACGGCGCCAGCGCCGGTTCCGAGCGCGAGCAGGCGCGCATCCGACTCAGTGTGGTCGAACGGCCGCACGAACAGCCGGTCGCCGGCGAGCGCGCCGAGCGCGTAGCCGGCGGTGAGCGCCCCGAACACGAGCTTCTCGTCGGGGCTGTCGGGCAGGAACGCGGCTGCGGCACCCAGGCCGAGGATCTCGGAGGTGAACATCGCCCCGACGTCGCCCGCCGTGACGCGATACGGCGCGCCGCGAACGTACCGGAGCCCGAGAGGGTAGCCGAGCGCGCCCGCGCCGAGGATGGCCGCCGCCGCACCGCGCGTCGTGCCCTCGTTGCGGTACGCGCCGCCGGCGCCTAACAGGCCGGCGGTGAGGAGGCTCGTGACCGTGGAGCCATGTGAGGTGCCGTGCGCCTCCGCGTCGGTCATCGGCTTCGCGATCTGAAAGCCCGCCACGTCGCCGATGACGCCGCCGATGAGCGTCGCCGCACTGTAGACCCGCGCGTCGATGCCGTTGCCGGCGAGCGCGAGCAGGGCGAGGTTGCCAGCGATCGCCCCGCGAACGGCGCTGTGCGCCGCCAGGTGGTTCTGTGCTCGCGTTACCGGTGTCGTCCTGGTGAGGCTCGCCGAGTAGAAGAATGTCCCTCCCGCGACCAGCAGGTAGGCGGCAGTGCCGCCGGCGGCGTCGTTGACCATCGCCGCCGCGGCGGGTCCGAACAGCAGCGCGCCGAGCGCCGTCTGCTGGGCCACGAACTGGCCGCGCACCGGTTCGGAGACGAACGTCGGCATGCTGTCGGAGGGACCGGCCCCCCGCGCGAGCAGGGCGCCGCGCGCTACGGCGGCCGCGAGCTCGGCTCGGCGCGTGGCGTCGAGCGGGTAGCGCTCGAGCACGTCGCGCTGCCGGCGGACGACGATCACGTACGTGGTCTCCGGGTCGCCGACCTGGTACAGCCGCGCTTCGGTGAAGTCGCCCGAGACGGGCCACACCGGTGCCGTGAGGGCGAGACGCGCCGCGAGCGGGGGCGTGATCACCGTGATGCGTCCCGCGCCGTCGAAGGCGACGGGCCGCTCGCGCACCTGGGCGCCAGCGCGGCGGCCGCCGGCCAGGAGGAGCCCGAAGAGAACGACGAGGCGGACGGTGCGACGGACGCCTGCGACGTAAACGGGGGTCGTGAGTCTCATGCGTGTCCGTGATTTGGGAAGCGAGTGCCGGAGAAGATGGTGCTCGCGCGGAGATCGGCGCCAGCTCGCGCCGGGGATACTCCTAACGCGCAAAACGTCGAGGCATCGGTCCTGCGAGGTTCGGATGCGCGCCAAACCGGAGAGACCGATTGTCCAGCGACGGGTCACCACATACGCTCCGCGAGTTTCTTCTCGCCCTCGTCGCGGTGGGTGCCAGCGGGCTTCTCCCCGAGCTGCTGCTGCTGAAGCACTACGAGTCGGTCTGGCAGCTTCTCCCGCTCCCGCTGCTGGTGACCGTGCTCGCGGTGGCGGCGCTCGTCTGGCGACGGCCCGATCCTCGCACGGTGGGCGTCTTTCGCGCGATCATGACGCTCTGCGTGCTGGCCGGAATCGCCGGAGTCGTGCTGCACGCCAAGGGAAACGTCGAGTGGGCGCTGGAGCGCGATGACACGCTTCGCGGCTGGCCGCTCATGTGGAAGGTACTCCGTGGCGCGACACCGCTGCTCGCGCCCGGCGCGATGGCGCAGCTCGGTCTCCTTGGACTCATCTACGCCTACCGTCACCCCGCGCTGGCGCGCGGAGCTCACCCCGAACCGGAGATCGGATGAACAGGACTTTTCGCGGCGCCGCCGCACTGACCGCACTCGCACTCGCCGGCTGCGCGGGCGGCAAGGACGCCGGCACGGACTCCGCCGCGTCGAAGGTGGGCGTGACGCCGCGCGATTCGGCGACGACGATCGCTTCGACCGACGCTGGGACCACCGGCAGCATCGCGACGGACGGGGGCATGCTCGATCCCAACAGCGCGACCCGGGAGCAGCTCTCGTCGCTTCCCGGGATGAACGCCGCCGCCGCCGACGCGCTGATCGCCGGTCGCCCCTACGCCGACATGACGGCGGTGGCCAAGGCGCTGGGCTCCAGGGTGACCGATCGCAAGGCGCTCTACGCTCGCCTGTGGAAGCCGATCGACCTGAACACGGCGTCCAAGGACGAGATGAAGCTCATCCCCGGCGTTGGCGACCGGATGGCGCACGAGTTCGAGGAGTATCGGCCCTGGAAGAGCGCCGAGCAGTTCCGCCGAGAGATCGGCAAGTACGTCGACAAGACCGAGGTCGCGCGGCTGGAGCAGTACGTCGCGATCAAGTGAGCACGACTGAGGTGTAACCGCGGGGCCGGGCGTTGAAATCCACTACGTTGCGTTCCCCACGATGCGCTCGGCGTCGCCGAACGGGCGGAACGTGATCTCGCCTCCGGCGTGCACGTCGCAGCGATATGACACGACCGTGGCCTGGCCCGCCCACTCGTCTCTACGTTCGATCAGCTCACGGCTGT
>JBBQYZ010000149.1:0-6834 GCA_038208205.1 Gemmatimonadales bacterium
CTGTCGGACTGCCACCGAACCGGTGTGATTGGGCTGGTCATAGGCGAATCCTCAGCCCCGCGTTCGCGGATCGCCCCTCTAACGGCGCCCATTCGTCCACCGTGCGGCGCCCACCGTCGCCCGGCGTGGGGCGCAGGAGCGGGTCGAAGCGCGTTTGTCGCACGTTGGTGAGATTTTCGAGATTCAGATACACGGTGGCGCGGCCGAACCGCTGCGACGCCAGAACGCCGAGCGTGGTGTACGCCGGGGCGATGGAGCGGTAAGGATTCTCCTCGAGCGCCTGGTGGCCGGCATAGAACGCCTCGACGCCAACACGCGTGCCTGACTCGTCTTCCTCGAACGCGACGTCGAGCCCCGCGCCCTCGCGCGGCACGAAGGGCGACTCACGGACGCGGCCACTCTCGGGCGACGTCTCTCGGGTTCGGGTCAGCGCGTAGAAGGCGGTCACGATCACCGGCTCCTGATTGTACACGGCATAGAGCTCGGCCCCGTGGGCCAGTGCTGGACCGCTCGCGTTGACGAACGTCACGCCGCCGGTCGTGTCGCCGGCGATGCGCCGCAAGCCCACCGGATCGCTGACACGCGAGGTGAACAGCGTGCCGCTCAGCTCGAGCGGTCCGCGCACGGTGCCCACGTCGAGCGACGCGGTCCGCGCACGCTCGGGTCCCACCGCGAACGGGCCAGCCACGCGCGTGAGGCCGAACACCTCGGTCTCCTCCGTGAGCGGCGATGGTGCCGCCCACCCCGCGCCTGCCGAGAGGCGCACGGTCACCGCGCTCGGTGCGTGAAGGAGCATCGATGCGCGCGGGGTGCAGATCGTGCCGTAGCGGCTCGATGCATCGCACCGCGCATTGAGCTGCGTGGAGAGCCAGTCGGCGGGCGCATACGTGAGTTGCACAAAGCCCGACGTCGTGGTCCGCGAGTCGTCGAACCGCGGGACGTCGCGGTTGCGGTACCGCTCGACCTGGTGCGCCACCCCGGCCAGGAGCGAGTGCGCACCCGATGCGAGGCTCGCCGTGACCTCGCCGAACAGGGTGCTCGCCCGCTCTACTTCCCGCTGCGCCCCGAACCGCCGCACGCGCTCCTGCAGGTTGCCCGCAAAGCGGCCAGCGACCGATACACCGCTCGCGAGCCGGCGCCGCATCGTCGCGCCCACGTCACCGTGTCGCGTCGCCAAGCTCTCCGCGAAGATGCCCGCGACCGGATCGGTGACGTCGTCCGGCAGGTACGATCCACCTCCGCGCGACTCGTCGAAAGCGCCCGCGGTGAGCATCACGTCGCCGATCGCGGAGTCTGCGTACGTGTAGCGTGGGCGCACCTCGATCCGCCGGAAGCCAGCGATGTCCGACCAACCGTCACCGTCAACATCCGCGGCGCGCGCACATGCGCGCCCGTCAGCAGTGTGACGTCCGCCCGCTCGTCGAGCTGTCGCGGAGGATCTGCGTGTAGCGCGAGCGCAGGCCCTGGATGCGCACACCGGCGCCGCCGAGGGAGGGCGAGGTGGTCTGCACGCGCACGCCGCTCATCTCGGTGAGCAGCGCGCGGAGGTCGCCGGGATGCATCTGCGTCTTCTCACCCACGTCCTCGCCGGCCAGGACCTCTACACGCAGCGGCTCCGCCTCCACGCGCCGCTCCGTGCGGGTGGACGACACGATCACCGGCGCGATGACGGCGGCCCGCTCGCGGAGGGTGAGCGAGAGGGTCGTGTCGAGCCCCGGGCGGAGCCTGATCGTCAGCGATTCCGGCAGGAAACCGATTCGGCGTGCGACGAGCACGGCCTCGTTCAACGTGACCGGCAGGCGCAACTCGGCACGGCCGGCACGGTCCGTGAGGGCAGTGACCGCTGCGATGGCCACCGTCGCTCCCGCGAGGTCACCCGCGCTGGAGGTGACGTGCACACGCACCACGGCGGGCGCGGTGGAATCCTGCGCGCATAGCAGCACTGGCACCGCGAGCATCACCCCCAGCACCATCGTGAGCCTTGCAGCTCTATTCGATCTGCGCCACCTCACCCGCTCGCTCCTCGTCCCTGCGTTTGGCCATCGCTGACGAAGGCAGGCTAGTCGTCGAACCTGACGCCAAGATCACATTGGGGCGGGCTGATGCAGTAGCGAGCGCTCACCTCACGGCGGCGTCGTCCTTCGCAGGGTGAGGCACGCGGTCGTTCCGCTCCCTGGTACGGAGCGCAGGGAGAGCGCACCATCATGCGCCTCGGCGATCCAGCGCGCGATGGCGAGTCCGAGTCCCGCCCCCGCCACGGCGGTGCGCGTGGCCTCCGCGCGGTAGAATCGGTCGAACACGTGCGGCAGCACCTCGGGCGCGATGCCGGGTCCGGTGTCCGAGACCTCGAACGTGACAGTCTCCATCGCGCCGCGCACAGAGACCGTTATCGCACCTCCCTCGGGAGTGTACTTCACGGCATTGTCGAGCAGGATGACTGCCAACCGCGAGAGCATCGTGGCGCTCCCGAGCACCGGCGCCTCTTCATACTCCTCCAGGCGGAGCGCCACGCGCTTCTCGCTCGCCCGGCGCGCCGTTGCTGACACGGCGTCAGAGACGAGATCGTCGAGGTACACGATCTCCCGCTCCATCGGCAGCTCGGCCGATTCGGCGCGCGCGAGCGTGAACAGGTCATCCACCACGCTCGACAGACGAACCGCTTCACGCACGATGGCCTCGAAGGCGCGCGCGTCGTCTGCGGGATCGCGACTACGGGCCAGCGCGACCTCCGCCTCAGTGCGGAGCACGGCGACTGGCGTGCGCATCTCATGTCCGGCATCCGCCATGAACCGCCGCATCCCCTCGACCGCGCGCTCCACCGGCACTGCCGACTTGCGCGCCAGGAAGGCCCCTCCGAGGGCGACGAGCGCGACAGCGGCGACCGCAGCAGCGACGAACTGGGAGATGAGCTGCGTGTAGCGGTCCTCCAGGTCCTCGAGATCGGCGGCGGCCGCTGCGACGAGCACATCCCCCGAGCGCGAGCGGAACGAGCGCGCGAAGATCCTCAGCTGGTGCTCCTGCCGCGTGGGGAGCTGGTCCGACGCGGTGCCGGCACGAGTCGCGCGGAGGACAGTCGCACGGACCAACGCGGTCATGCTGTCGCCCAGGAGGGGCGACCCTTGGGCGTCGAACAGATAGAGGGAGAGGCCCGGGACACGCAGCGCGGCCACGCTCGGTTCCATGCCTGCCGTCTCTCGCGAGGCGGACGAGGTCGTGGCGATCAGCTCACCCACTGCATCGTCGAGACGCTGGTCGAGGTCCGCACCGATCTGGTGCGCCACCACGATGAACAGCCCGCCCCCCAGCACGGTCACGATCCCCGAGAAGGTGACGACGTACCAGGCGGTGAGCCGGAGGCGCAGGCGATCCAGCGGACCCAGTCGCGGAGGCGCGTGGTGGTGGCTCCCGACTCGCCGAGGTGCGCTCATGAGCCTGCGGCGAAGCGATAGCCGGCGCCCCGCACCGTATGAATGAGCTTCGGTGTGAAGTCGTCGTCGATCTTGGCACGGAGGCGGCGCACCAGCGCCTCCAGCGCATTGGCGAAGGGGTCGTGGTTCTCGTCCCACACGCGTGCAGTGATGGTGGTGCGGTCGAGAATGGCGCCCTCGTGCCGCACGAACACCTCGAGCAGCGCGAACTCCTTGGCGGTGAGCGTGATCGCGCGGCCGGCGCGACGGACCTCGTGCGAGGAGAGGTTCACCTCGAGGTCGGCCACGCGTACGAGCTCCGGGACGAGGCCCGGTGCACGGCGCGCCAGGGCGCGGATGCGCGCGAGCAGCTCGGGAAAGGCGAACGGCTTGGTGAGGTAGTCGTCGGCGCCCGCTTCCAGTCCACGCACGCGGTCCGCCACGGCGTCGCGCGCGGTGAGCATGAGCACCGGCGTGGTGACGCCGCGCTCGCGCAGCAGGGCACAGAGGTCGAAACCGTTGCCACCCGGTAGCATGACGTCGAGGATGATGGCCTCGTACGCGGCGAACAGCGCGCGCTCGCGCGCCTCGTCGGCGGTGCCGGCGGCCACCACGTCGATGCCCTGATCGCGCAAGCCGCGCATGATGGCGCGGCGGAGATCGACATCATCCTCCGCCAGCAGTACACGCATCGTTGGTCCTCCTCCGATTCCGTACGATAGCGGGGCCGGCAGAGTGGCGCGATGTCGGCAGGTTGCGACGCGTCGCAGCGGGCGTCACTCTGGAAACGCCTTCCTCGGACCCTTTGCCGCCGATGTCCTCGCTCCGGCTCGTTGCCCGTGCAGCGCTCCTGCTCGGGTTGCCCGCGTTCCCCCTCCTGGCGCAGCAGGCCGACGTCTCCCTCGGTGCGGCTTTGTCGTTCCTGTCGGCCATCGGCAACGGCGCGCAGCCGGGACTCACACTCACCATGTCCGGCAGTCCGAGCTTCGCCCTGCGGATGAACGGTCGCGTGGCGATGCGGAATAGTTACACTGGCGCGTTCAGCGCGGCGGCAGTACTCCCGCCCTGGGGCGCCGACCTCGACGCGTTGTTCGCGCTCGGCGGTCACGCGTTCGGCGCCTCGCACCGTAGCCCCGCGACCTTCGCGATTCTTGGCGTCGGCGCTGGGGCCGTGGACACCGCGGGCGCGCGCATTGTGGCGAGGAACTGGAGCTACGGACTCGGCTCCGTGCTCCCTCTCGGCTCGGCCGTCGACCTCTTCCTCGATTCGCGATGGCGCATGGCGCGCTTCGTCCTCCCGACGGCAACGCCGAGACCAATGAGATCGAAGGAGATACGGGTTGGTGTCACCGTTCATGCGGGTGGCGGCGGTTCGCGGAGACGCTAGTCTCCAGGCATTCTGTCTTTCCACATCGAGGCGTCGGCGCCGGACTTGACCTGAAGTCGGCGACGCGCGACACGCAAGACACGAGCGGTCGCGGTGCTGGCGTCTAACTACTTTCGCGAAACTCGTGTAGTTGGGTGACGCACGCACCGGGTGGCGGAGCGGCTTGTCGTGCGGCCGTTACCTGTCCCGCGCAAGGCGTTTGACCGCTCATGAGCGGCCAATCACGCCGATGGTCGGCGTCAGGTCTCCCTATAAGGAAGTGGTCAGGTGGGGCGAGGCCGTCCGGGGCGTTCGGAGTGCGAGCCCGCCGTTCGGAGTCGCGTCATCGTCGGTCCATGTGCCTTCCGCGGAGTTCACGGTGCGGCAATCGGCGCTCGGCCTCCGATCAGCGGCGTTCGCGATCGCACGTGCGGCGTTCGCGAATGCGTCCGCGGCGCTCGGAGTCGGGCCGGCGACGTTCGGGGTTGGTCGCGCGCCGTTCCCGGTCGGGCGTGCGGCGTTTAGTGTCGCCAATCCTGGGATCGGAGTCGAGCGTGCGGCGGTCGACGTCGGCTCGGCAGCGTGCCACGTCGGCTCGGCAGCGTGCCACGTCGGCTGGGCAGCGTGCGACGTCGGCTCGGCGGAGGTCGACGTGTGCTGCGCGTCGCGTGCAGTGTCCTGCGCCGTGCGCGTTGCTCGGTTGCGCCCCGGCCGACATCGTCTGTGCGTGGGGCGACGGATGCTCGGCGGACCGTTACTCGGCGCGGGAGGGTCGGCTCGGAGGTTGAGACGAACGCTCGCGTACAATCCACTACTTCAACCATGCCGAGCCGGCCGAAGACGAGAGCATAAAGAAGCGCTTCGCGAGCACGTGGGCGCGTCTCGCGCCCGAGTTTGTCGACCCGCTGAGCGGGGAGGAATACAACAGCATCACGCACGGGTTCCGCGCGACGGCCGGTGGTTCAAGGATGACGATGCATCGGCTGGATTCTGGCGAGCCGGTACTCGACAGCCAGAGCCAGTATGGCGCCCGCTTTTTTCATCCAATGAAGCTCGGCGACACGATCACTTGTCACGCACACGACGCTATGCGGCGAGCCTTCCGCATCTCGTGCCACTCTACCGTCGCCTCGTTGTCGAGGCGCTCATCCCTGGCCGGGTCAATCGGCGCCGGTTGGCCGAAGAGACAGCAGTTGACGACTTGAATGAACGATGCTCACCGGCCCTTGCCGTACCATCTCGCCAGGCGTACGGGTGAGACGCCGAGGTGAAAGAGGAGCACCAGGACGACATTCCGGAGCTGCTGTCGCACGATGCCGTGACGCGCGAACCGCCGCGCGCTCGTGGTCACCGGGCGCGGCACGATCACGGTGCGACCCGCGGCGCGGAGGCGCGCGAGGAAGTCCACGTCCTCCATGATGGGCCACTCGCGAAACCCGCCGATGGACTCGAACGTCGCGCGCCGCACGAAGATGCCCTGATCGCCGTAGTGAAAGAGCGGGAACGGCAGACGAGTGCACAACGCGTAGACGTGCAGCAGCAGGCCGCCGCGGTCGAAGCGGAGGGTGAAGGTACCGCCCACCACGCTCGCGTCGGCGAGCGCCGCTCGCACCCCCGCCAGCGCGTCGGGGTGCAGGACGGTGTCCGCGTGCAGGAAGAGCAGGATTTCCCCGACCGCCGCGCGCGCACCCGCATTGAGCTGCCGCCCCCGCCCGCGCGGCGAGCGGAGCACCGTCGCGCCGGCGGCCTCGGCGATCGCCGATGTGTCATCGGTGCTCCCGCCGTCGACGACGATCGTCTCGACGTGCGCCGGCTGAACCCCGACACTCGCGAGGCAGGCGAGGACGTGCGCAGCCTCGTCGAGGACCGGGATCACCACGGAGACTCTCGTCGCCGCGCCGGCGGGCGCGTTCACTCGCGCAGGCGCTCGCCCTCGGTCTTGTGCCGCGAGAGCACGGCGTCCTGGTTGAGGCCGAGGTCGTCCTGCGCCGCGGGCGAGGAGCCCTCGGGCGCGCGTCCGACGCGCATGCGCACATCGCGCCAGGCGAGCTTCGCGTCGGC
>JBBQYZ010000150.1:0-6825 GCA_038208205.1 Gemmatimonadales bacterium
GCCGTGGCGCTCCACCGTGGTGCGGATCCGGCGCGACGCAGCAGCCACCAGCCCGCGAGCGCCACGGGTACCTCGAGGGCGAAATCGAACGCGCGGTGCCGGTAGAGGCGCAGGCCGAGCGGGGGTCCGCCCGGCCAGTACGGCTTGTACCCAGTGACGAGGTCGAGCGGCAGGTGCGCCAGCACCAGCAGGGCGGCGACGAGCGCGGTCGTGCGCGAGCGGGCGCCCAAGTACGTGGCGATCCCGACGACCGCGGCGATGAGCGCCGCAGCGGGAATGGTGTGCGAGTAGAGCCCGTTCGGGTTGCATACGCCGGCGAGGGCGAACAGCAGGTCCACGACGTCCGGCGCCACTGCCGCGGGAAGCAGCCAGACGAGCGGGGCCGCACGCCACCGGCTGCCCGCCGCCGCGGCCACCCCGAGGTGTCCGATGATCACGACGTGGTCAGCACCTCGACGCGACGATCACAGCGGGAGGTACTTCTGCACCACCTCGAGCAGGCGGACCGGCGGCACGGGCTTGGCGAGATATTCATCGCAGCCGGAGGCGATGGAGGCATCGCGGTCCCACGAGTTCGCGAGCCCGGTCACCACGACGATCGGGATGTCGCGCGTGGAGGCGTCGTCCCGAAGCGTGCGCACGGCATTCCATCCGCTGGTGCCGGGCATCGTGACGTCCATCAGCACGAGCCCGGGCCGCTCCCGTCGGGTCAGCTCGACCGCCTCCGCCCCATCCGACGCCTCCACGATGCGGTAGCCCACGCCGCCCAGGAGCTCGACATAGAGCGAGCGCTGATCGGCGTTGTCTTCGGCGATGAGGATGGTCGGCCCGTCGGGAGCCGGCTGCGGCATGAGCATCAGGGAGGAGGTGGAGCAGAAGTTACGGGGTGACGGTGAGGATTGCCACGAAGGATGACGCGCCATTTCGAGGGCACGCTCCATGCTTCCGCTCGCCTCATGCTGCTGACTCCCAAGCATCTCCCGCGCATCGCCGCCATCGTCGGGCTGTTCACGCGCTACGGCCTTCGCGACGTCGCCAAACAACAGGGACTCCTCACTCTCATCGCCGCGTCCGACGAGGAGCTGCCGGCGGAGGACCTGGCTGAGCGCGAGGCGCACGCTGTCGGGTTCCGGAAGCGGCTCGTGGAGCTCGGGCCCGCGTACGTCAAGCTTGGACAGGTGCTCTCCACGCGGCCGGACCTGCTCCCGGAGCCGTACATCCGCGAGCTGGAGAAGCTGCAGGACGACGTGGGCCAGATCCCGCTGCAGGACGTGGAGCACGCCATCGAGAGCGAGCTCGGAGCGCGACTGAGCAAGCTGTTCGACTCGTTCGAGCCCGAGCCACTCGGCACAGCCAGCCTGGGTCAGGTGCACGCGGCGACGATGCGCGGCGGGCGCGAGGTGGTGGTGAAGGTGCAGCGTCCGCACATCCGCGCCACGCTCGCCGCCGACCTCGAGTTCTTTCACGAGCTGGCCGAGTTCATGGCGGCGCACACCGGCGTGGGCACGCGCGTCGATGTGCTCGGGGTGATCCAGCAGATGGAGCGCGCGATCGCCGACGAGCTGGACTACCGCACCGAGGCGCGCAACGCGGCGACCTTCCGCAAGGCGCTCGCACAGTTCCCGCGCATCATGATCCCCAAGGTCATCGAGGCATACTCGAGCGAGAAGGTGCTCACCACGGAGCGCATCCGCGGCTTCAAGGTGGACCAGGTGTCGCCGCTCACGCGGCTGGAGCATGATTTCACCCCGGTCGCCGAGGAGCTGACGCGCGCCTATCTCAAGGGCATCACCCTCGACGGCTTCTTCCACGCCGACCCGCATCCCGGCAACGTGTTCATCGTGCTGCCCGGCACGAAGAACCCGCTCACGCCGTCGGAGGTGGTGCGCGACAATCGGCGCGACACCGCGCGGCCGGCCGCGACGCCGCTGGCACAGCTCGAGGCCGATGCGCAGGCGGCGGCGTCCCCGACGCCCGACGACGTCGACGTCCGCCTCGCGCTGATCGACTTCGGCATGACGGCGCGCCTCTCCGCCCCACTCAAGGACGCCGCGACCCGGCTCCTGATGGCGCTGGGCGAGGGGCGCGGCGACGACGTGGCCACTACGCTGATCGAGCTCGGTGTGCCGACGCGGGAGTTCGACCGCGGGAGCTACACGCGTGAGGTGGCGACGCTGATCGCGCGCAACGTGGAGCTCACCGCGGCGGAGGTGCAGGCGGGTCGCATCCTGTTCGACGTGATCGACCTGAGCTTCCGCCACGGGCTCCGGCTGCCGGCGGAGATGACGCTGCTCGCCAAGGCGTTGTTCAACCTGGACGGCGTGACGCGCGTGCTGGAGCCGACGTACACACCGCTCACCACCATTCGCGAGTTCGGCAACGAGATCGCGATGGAGCGCGCGCGGCGCGACCTGTCGCCGCGGCGCATGTACCAGCTCGCGATGGAGAGCGGAGACTTTCTCTCGAAGCTGCCGCACCGGCTCGACAAGATCACGCAGCGGCTGGCCGACAACGACCTCTCCACGCACGTGGACGTGCCGCAGCTGCCGTCGCTGATCGTGGCGCTGCAGAAGGTCGCGAACCGGATCTTCTCCGGCCTCGTGCTGGCGGGCCTGCTGATCGCCAGCGCACAGCTGCTGCCCTACTGGCGCACCCTCGGCACCGCGGGATTCGTCATCGCCGCGGTGCTCGGCATCTATATGCTGGTCACGATCCTGGCGAGCGATCGCAAGAACGAGCGCGGCGGCTAGCGCCGTCGGGCCCGGTCGCCCGGCGTTGTACATTCCGCGTCATGCCTCGCGCCCGCGCTGATGCGCTCGTCGTCCTCGGTCGCGGGATCGACCCCGACGGGTCGCTCCCGCTGCTCGCGAAGCAGCGTGTGGAGCGCGCCGCCGAGCTGTACGTGTGGGAGGTCGCACCGCGTCTGATCTTCAGCGGGCGGTGCAGCCTGATGAGCGACTCGGCGCCGGCGATCACCGAGGCGCGGGCGATGTACAACTTCGCCCTCTCGATTGGCCTGCCGCGGCGCGCGCTGCTGCTCGAGGAGGAATCGCGCGACACGATCGGCAACGCCTATTTCGTGCTCCGCCGCTTTCTCGAGCCGAACGACTGGATGTCGATCCGCGTCGTGACGTCGGACTTCCACATCCAGCGCACGGCGTGGGTGTTCCAGAAGGTGCTCGGGCTGGGGTACGACGTGTCGTTCTCGCCGGCCCCTTCGGAGCTCGACCACTCCACCATCGCCGCCCGCGCCCGCGAAGAGAGCGACATCTCGGCCTTCCTGATGGAGTGGCTGGGCCAGATCCCCGACGGCGACCCGGTCGCCCTGGCGCGGTTCATCTGGCAGGAGCACCCCGGCTACGCGCCGGAGCCGACGGTGAGCAGGTCGGACATCCAGCGGCGGGTCTCGGAGATTGGCCGGGTGCATCGGGTGGACGACGGCGCGCCGCGCGGGCATCGGGTGCGGCAGGAGCGGATCGCGGAGCTGTGAACCGCCGCGGTGCGCGGCGGCTAGTGCGGCCCGGCGTGCGCGGCGATGTGCGCCGCGGTCTCGGCCGTCGCCTCGAGCGGGAGGAGATGGCCCACCGAGGGGACCACGATCATCATCGCCCCGGGCAGGTGCGCGAGCAGCTCGCGCCGTAGCAGCGCGGGCGGGATCACCGGATCGTCGCCACCGGCCACCACGCTCGTCGGCACGGTGATGGACGGCATCGCTGCCGAGATGTCCTCCTGACTGCCATGCTCCAGCCAGGCGCGCCACGCCTGAGGCGCGCTGCGCACGCTGTCGTCGACGAGCTGCTCGACGACCATCGTGCTTAACGGCGTGCGCGTGATGCGGCGTACGGTGTCGTGCGCGGCGGCGCGGTCGCCGTGCGCGCGCACCTGACTGATGCGCGCGTCGGCCGACATCGGCTCCGGCGTCGGGGGCGAAGGTGCGACCAGCACCAGCGCCGTCAGTCCGCGCGGCTGCCGTGCCGCGAGGGCGAGCGCGATCTTGCCGCCCATCGAGTGTCCGACGAGGACGTAGGCTTCGAGCTGCATCGTCGCGACCAGTCCGGCGACGTCGTCGGCATAGTCGCGCACCGCGTACCCCTGGGCAGGCGCGTCGGAGCCGCCAAAGCCGCGGAGATCGGGGGCGACGCACCGGTATCGATCCGCGAGCCGGTCGATGACCGGACGCCACGTTCGCGCCGAGCCGGCGAAGTGATGGAGGAACACCAGCGTGACCACTCCGTCGCCGCGTACGTCGACGTGCAGCTCGCTGCCGCCGACGCCGACGCGCGTGGTCAGACCTCGACCTTGAGCATCGCGGGCTGGGTGGTGACCTCGAACATCTCCCCGTGCGGCACGATCGTGATGCGTCCGAACTCCTCGAGCAGCGCGCGATACGCCGCGGCCACGGGCCGCGGACGCCGCTCGAGGTCGTAGAGCCCGCACGCGTTGACCGTGCCGTTCTGCTCGGCGAGCCCCACGTCCCAGTCCACCTGATCGGTGAGCGAATACCAGGTGAATCCCAGCACCGGCACCCCGTCCGAGCGGATGCGCAGCACGTTCAGCCACTGCTTCCAGAGCCAGGTCGGCGCCTCGGCCGGATCGAAGACGTTGGTCTCGGTGTGCATCACGGGCTTGTGGTACCGATCATAATACTCCCGCGTGATCTGTTGCCAACCCAGGACGTCTTCGGCGCGCTCCATCGAGCCGTCGGGCAGCACGATCTTCTCGTTGCGGCCGTAGTAGTCGTTGCCCATGACCTGATAGCCGGGTGGCTCGCCGCGCTGGAACCAGTCGTATTCCTCGCGCGTGAGGCCGTTGTCCATCAGGTACATGCAGATGTCGGCATCGGGTGGATGGGCGTAGAGGAGGTCGAGGGCGATGAAGCGCCGCTTGTTGCCGAGGCGCACCTCGGGCGACGGCTCGGCACGCGCCTCGTGCGTGTACTCCGCGCTCTCGCTCTGCACGATCACGGCGTCGGGGCGCGCGCTGGCGATGCTTTGCGTGGCGAGGATGCTTGCCGCCGTCAGGTGCTTGATCGCCGTGACGAATCCCCGATCGGACTTCAGCTGCTCGTTCCACGCCCCGTCCAGCGCGCTCATCTTCGCGCTGACGTAGATCTCGTTCACCGGTGTGTAATAGCGGATCCACGGATACCGGCTGGCCACCGCCGCCGCGTAATCGGCGAAGTGCACGGTGAGCTCGGGATTCTGGAAGTTGCCCATCCAGTCGGGCACGCCGAAGTGCAGCAGGTCCAGAATCGGCGTGATGCCGAGGCGCCGCATCTCGGGCAGCACTTCGTCGGCGAAGCTCCAGTCGTAGCGGCCCGGAGCCCGGTGCATCTCGTGATAGGGCAGGCCATAGCGGAGTACCTTGAGCCCGAGCTCCTGCACGAGCGCGAGGTCCTCGCGCCAGTACTGATAGTGGCCGCATTCGGCGAGCTGGTCGCGCCGCACGGTGCCGTGCGCGATCGTGGGGTACGAGCATTCGATGCCGGTGGCGAACATGAAATTCGTGGCGGAGCCGGTCGGCAGTCCGCTGCCGTGCGAGCCACCCGCACCGCCGTACTCATCGCCGGCGTAATCGTCACTGCCGCGCGCCCGTTTCACGATGTCGAGGAAGCCTCGAGCCTTCGGCCTGGTCATGTCGTGCCTCGGGTGGGTGTGGTGCGGCCCGACGCGGGCGTCATGCTCCGCCCGCCTGAGCACGCGCAATGAAGCGATCGGCCGTCCGGAGGGCGAGCGCCATGATCGTCAGCGCCGGGTTGGCGCCGAGCGCGCTCGGGAAGGTGGAATTGTCGGAGATGTAGAGGTTGGGCACGTCGAACACGCGGCCGTCCCGGTCGACGACCGCCTCCGCGTCGCTTGCGCCCATGCGGCAGGTCCCGATCGTGTGGGCATTTCGTGGGAATGCCCAGACGTCGCGCGCGCCCGCCGCCGACCACACGTCGCGCATCACGCGATCCGCGTGCGCCGTGAGGCGGCGCTCGTTCTCGCCATTGGTGAAGTGGACGCGCGGCTTGGGAAGCCCGCGCGCGTCGCACTCGTCGGACAGCTCCACGCGGTTGGCCTCGTGCGGCAGGCACTCGCCGAGGATGTTGATGCCGGCGGTGTGATTGTAGCCGCGCATGTGCTCGCGGAGCTCGCGGCCCCAGAGCCCGCGCCCGCGCGCGACCTGCGATGCATACGTCACCGGCATCACGCCGATGCTCTGGAGCAGGTACCCGCCGGCGAAGTCGGCATCGGACGGCCGGTGGGTGTCCTCCGAGATCAACGCGCCAGGGATCCCTTTGTAGGGCCGCACGTCTTCGTCGAACCGGCCCCAGAGCTGGATGCCGGTGTGCGCCATGAAATTCCGTCCCACCTGGCCGCTCGCGGTGGCGAGCTCGTTGAGCAGGAGGAGCCGCGGCGTCTCGATCGCTCCGGCGCAGAGAAAGAGCGCGCGGCAGCGCTGTCGCGTCTGGCGACCTCCGTGCACGTAGACGATTCCCGTCACTCGTCCGCGCGCATCGGTCTCGATCGTGGTGGCGAAGCTGTCGGGACGAAGCTCCGCGCCAGCGGCGACGGCCAGCGGGATGAAGGTCACGTCCATGCTCGCCTTCGCGCCGGTGCTGCACCCCGCCTGGCAGAAACCGCGATTCGTGCACGCCGGCCCGTGGCCGATACCCGGCCGCTCGTAGGGCGCGGAGAGCGCGGCGTTGGCCGCGGGCGCTGTGCGGATGCCCAGTGCGGCGCAGCCTCGCGCCATCAGCTGCGCCGCGCCGTTCAGCGGCAGCGGCCCGAGCGGGTAGGCGCTCCGGCGCGGCGGTCCCCACGGATAGTCGGACGGGCCCGA